>JAYUVL010000258.1:0-11872 GCA_043754075.1 Cytophagales bacterium
ACTCATCATCATCGGCAAGACCAAGCAAGAAGCGGAACTTAGTGTCAATGCAACACAGCCTTCGGATCGGATGTAGCAGCGTCAACCTCAAAAAGGTGCGAACGTTTGTTGAAACCACACTTGGCGCCTATCGGGTGCCCAGCCATGAAACCGATTGGGTGGTGCTGGCCATTGACGAGCTGTGCGCCAACCTGATTGCCCATGCCCATGATGAGGATCCCAGCCACCAGATTGAGGTGTGCATTGTCAACGAAGCCTCGGTCATTTCCTTCCTAGTTCGGGATCCCGAGCCGGATGGGTTCAACTTATTGGACTACCAACTCCCCGATGTTCAACAGATAGTCTGTGAAAAGCGCAATGGTGGCTTGGGCCTGATCTTACTGCGGCGGATCATGGACGAGATCCGGGCCGAACGCCACAATGGCGAACTGGTGTACTGGATGCGGAAATATTCGGTGTGCGGCAGCCTATAAATGTTTCCCGAGTTTCCCCTGAATTTCCCCGTTCCGATCCAACCAATAGCCAAGGAAAAGCGCAATGGGGGGCTTGATTTTGTTGCGGCTGATCATGGACGACATCCGGGCCGAACGCCAGAATGGCGCACTAGTGCTCGATGCGAAAGTATCGGTGTGGGGAGGTGGCCAAAGTGTCCCCGAATTCCCTCTCCACCCCTCTCTTCGCCCCCCGCGACCCCTTGCTCAATTGCCTTATTTCCGGTTTGACGCTCATTTTAAGTGAATCTTACGTCTGTAATGTTTGCTGTTTGATATGTGGGTCAAGTAATTTACCAAATATCCTGAACGGCTTTTGCTGGTCCTTTTCCGCTGTTTTCTTCCCATAAACAACAATTTATTGACCGTATAGGCCAGTAGTTGCGTTAGAAATCTCCAATCCTTACAGCTTGGGGTGCGCAAGGTTATTAAAGAAGCATAGTTTGTGCATTGTTGATAATAAATATCATTATCCCGATGCGAACATTATTACTTGCTTACTCGCTGCGATCGATGGCCCTGTTGGCTTTATTGGCCCATTTGCTCTTGCCAGCCGTGGCATGGGCCGAGGGCAGCCCCCAGATGCGCCCCGCTTATGCCGATGGTGGTTTTCTAATGTTGCTCCTCAACAACGCCACTTCAAACAATTTTGCCGCTTACGGTGCAACGCCCGAACGGAGGATGAATTTTCGGGTCAACAACCTTGCCGAGCGCGTGTACATCGGTTTTGGCCGGTACAAAACCATGGACATGGGCGGTGGTGATGCCAATATTTTCCCGGCCAATGAAGCCTTGCCCATTCCGGTAACTACTGGTAACTCAAATAACTATGAATTGCGTTTTCGGATAGTGAACCCGTTGGGGGTGGTAGTGCTGGCCGAGCAGCGCGTGCCGACCAGTGGCGTTGGTTTTATCGGGGACGAAAGCAATGCGGCCTATAATCGGAGCGTGGCGGGCCCGGCGCAGTTGGTGGGTCTGACTGGCTACAATGCCATCATGTTTACACCCCTACTCACTGGTGATTATCGGATTGAGTTCGAGACCTACGACATCAGAGGGAACGCAGCGTCGACGACGGTGGTCACCCCGACCGATAGCCGTAAGGCCCTTTTGCAACTGTTCGATCTCACGGTGGCCAGTGGGGCCGGGCCTTACACCGTTACGGGTAGCACGGCGGCCACTGGCCAAGTGACCACCGTGACCGGCCCGGTTGTTGGTGGCGGGGTGGCCATTGCTGGCCGTTTGTGGTCGCAGGCATGGGGCCTCAACACTGGTAGCTCGGGGACGGCCTATAATGGCCGGGCTTATCCCTACGCGACCGATGGCGTGGTGACCGAAATCAATTTTAATGGGATGCGACCGTTTGGCTTTATCATCAGTTGCAACCGCGAAGGGGTCGCTACCTTGCCCGTTGCCCCTTCGGCCAACTTTGTGACCAATCGCCGATCGGTACTGCGCGGTGCATCGCCCACTCCCCCGGCCCTGCACAATCCGTTGTACCCCATTTTTTTGCAAAACCCCGATCCCCTCGTGTTTCCCTCGGGCACCGTGGGGTGCTTGAGCGCGGCCAGTGTGCGCCAATGTAGCCAAGGTTCGGCCTATTGCATCAATGTAACGGCCCAGGCCGATGGGGAGGTGGAAGTGGTCATCGATCTGAACGGCAACGGGACTTTTGATCCGGGCACCGTCGATGTGCGGCTGACCACGATTTTCAGTACGCCGGGTGCAGCAACCACTCAATGTGTGCCTTGGAATGGTTTGAATGGCTTGGGCCAACCGATACCGGATGGTTTGTTGTCCATTGTCGTCAATTTTCAAGCGGGCCGCACCAACCTGCCTTTGTACGATGCTGAAGACAACCCCAATGGTTTGTTGGTGCGCTTGGTGCGGCCATTGACCAATGCCTGCGGGGTGGCAGTGACCCCCCCACGGCTGTACTGGGATGATACGAACGTGGTGGCTGGCGTGGCCACCGATGGCCTGACCAATTTTGCTGGCTGTAATGCGGCACCCGCGCCACCCGCTTTCCCCGCACCTATCCCAGCGGGCACGGTGGGTTGCCACCGCTGGACGGGCCGGGGCGTTACTGGTAGTGAAGAAACCGTGAACACTTGGTGGTATGTGGCCGAAGCGCGCCTGACCATCCCGTTTTTTAATGACAACTCCCTCTTTGACATCGGGGCATTGTTTCCGGGCAGCGATCCCTGCACCTTTGTCAATGGGGAAAACGTAGAAATGGATGTGTTTTTCAGCGATGGCAAATACAACCTAGCCGATTTGGGGTTCACCATCGTGCCCACCGCCCCCGGCTATTCTTTCGCCAACCCTACCACTGGCACTGTGGTGGTCAATAATGCAGCCGCCAATGCCAATAACGGCCCCGTGGTTGTCAGTAGCACCCTGATTGGAGGGGTGCCCGCCAAGCGGAGGCTGCGGTTGCGCTATCGGGTGGTGGCCCCCAGCACAGTCAATGATCTGGGCTATCAACTTACCATTTCCACCAATGCGTGCGGTAGCACCCAAACCAGCCAATCCAGTGTACTGTGCAGCGTGCTGCTGCCCATTGAGTTGGTCGGCTTTGGCGGCAGGAGCACCGAGCCCCTGGCCAATCTCTTGCAGTGGCAAACGGCTTCCGAACACAACAACCGGGGTTTTTGGGTGCAGCGGAGCATTGATGGCCAGCATTTTACCGATCTGGCCTTCGTAGCGGGCGCAGGCAATAACCAGGGACTGCTCCACTATCAGTTCACCGATAAGTTGGCTGAGCCGTTCACCTATTATTATCGATTGCGCCAAGAGGATTTTGATGGCCAAACCAGTTACTCCAAAGTGATCATCATTTCCTCGGGCGTGCCCAGTGAGCCGATGGTCGTGCATTTTGACCACGAAACGGGACAAGTGGGCATAAAGTCCCAGTTTCGGGCAAGTAGCCAATTGACCATTCAAGTATATACGCTGCTGGGCGTGGTCGTCGGCCGGCACGTGGCCCAAATGCCGGCTGGTGTGCAATATTTGTCCACTCCGTTTTCCCTTGTCCCCGGGGCCTACATCATCGAGGTAATGCGGGCAACCGGCGAAGTTCAGCGACAGAAGGTGGTTTATTAATCGTACAATTTTGCGAGGCAAACCCAACAATAAAAACCGCCCGATAAATTGGAGCGGTTTTTATTGTTATTGGGGAAACAGCCCTCAGGCCTGTCCTTTCGTAGTCGGCATACCTTTACTTTGCAGCGGCGGCAAACATTATTTTGCTACAACTGGTCTTGTCGATAGCATTTTGCCGAACTATCGAGGTGGTTAAGTGGAGAGAAAATGCTCTCAATGGCTTTTCTCAATTTTTTATCTGTTCACCACCAGCACCCAATTTTTAAGGAAAAAATCCTTATTTAAAATTAGTCTAAATAAGTTTTTGATGATAAGTTTGTGCTCTCCAATTGTAACCAGTATGAAAACTGCCTGTTTTTTTGTCATTATTTTAGGGTTTCAGTTTTCGGCCTTGGCCCAGTTCCAGAAACCGTTGGACAGTTTAAAAGCCAAGAACCTGGACGAAGTGGTGGTAACTGCCACCCGGACCGAGCGGCAAGTAAGTACTTTGCCGCTGCCAGTAACCGTGGTGGGGCAGTTGCAGATCCGCAACATGGGTTCACTGCGGCTCAATGACGTATTGGCCGAACAGACGGGCTTGGTAGTGGTGCCCCAAGTGAACGGGTTTGGGAACGGGATTCAAGTGCAGGGCTTTAATCCCGACTATACCCTGATTCTGGTGGATGGCGAGCCGCTGGTGGGCCGATCGGCGGGTGTGCTCGAGCTTACCCGCTTGGCGGTGGGCAATATCAAGAAAATCGAGATTGTCAAGGGGCCTTCTTCCAGCATTTACGGCTCCGAGGCTTTGGCCGGCGTGATCAACATCATCACTCATAACCCGGAAGGTTTTCGGGGCTCGCTCCAAAGCCGCTACGGAACCAACCAAACCCTCGATCTATCGGGTGATTTCAACCTGAAAAAAGAAAAACTGGGCCTTTACATCTTTGCCAACCGTTACCAAACTGGCGGCTACGATCTCACCCCCAATACTTTTGGCAATACGGTTGACCCGTTCAACAACTATACCCTGAACAGTAAGCTTACCTATGATCTTTCGGCCAAGGCCCGCTTTACTGTCTCGGGGCGGTATTTTGCCGAGCACCAGACCAACAGTTACGACGCTGGCACGACTGGCAGCCCTACCCCGGTCGTGGGCGGCGGGCAAGTGAGCGACTGGAACTTGAACCCGGTGCTGTCCTACCGTTTTTCGCCCAAATTAAAACTGACCACGCGCTATTATGCCACCCAATATGGGGCATCTTCCAAATGGCAATATGCTGCCGATGGCCGGCCGTATGATTCCACCACTTTTCGGCAAACGTTCAACCGCCCCGAAGCAGTGCTCGAATATTACATCAATGACAAAAACATCGTAACGCTTGGGGGAGGCCACATCAACGAATCGGTGGAAGCGTCCCGCTACACGGAGCGCAAGTCATTTGCGTCCAACTACGTTTTTTTCCAATACGAATGGCAAGCCTTGAAACGATTGAACCTGATTGCGGGCGGGCGCTACGATGCCCACTCGCAATACCAATCGCAATTTAGTCCCAAGCTCTCCACCCAATATGAGCTGACCAAATGGCTGGCCTTGCGCGGGTCGATGGGGGTGGGCTTCAAAGCCCCGGATTTTCGCCAGTTGTACCTCAACTTCAACAATGCCGTAGCGGGCTACACCGTTTATGGTTCGCAGGAAATCTCGGCCAATATTGAGCGGCTGCAGCGAGAGGGCCAGATTTTACAGTTGTTGTTTCCCATTTCAGCCTTTGGCAACTTGCGCGCCGAAAGTTCAGTGGCCTACAATTTCGGGATCAAGCTGACCCCGCGCGAAAACCTCCGGGCCAGTGTCAATGTTTTCCACAACGAAGTGCGTGACTTGATCGAGTTCCAGCCGGTGGCCATGCGCCAGAACGGGCAATTGGTGTATAGCTATTTCAACCTCAATCAAGTGTTTACCCAAGGCGTGGAAGTGGAGGGCAGTTGGGCTTTTCAGCGGCACTTCACCCTTTCGGGCGGGTATCAATTCTTGCTGGCCAAGGATCGGGCCGCGATCAACAATATTCGGGCCGGTAATGTGTTTGCGCGGGATCCCAACACCTTGGTCACTCAGAGAGTTCAGTTGGCCGATTATGGTGGTTTGTTCAATCGATCCAAGCACACGGCCAATCTCAAATTGTTTTACGAAAATCCTGACAAGGGTATTTCGGCCAGCCTCCGGGGCATCTACCGGGGCCGGTTTGGTTTCGCTGACCTCAACGGCAACCAAATTTTGGATGCGGACAGCGAATATGTCAAAGGGTTCGTTACTTGGAACATTTCATTGGCCAAAACTTTTAGTCACTTGATCCGGGTGCAAGTTGGGGTTGACAACTTGTCGGGCTACACCGATCCGACCAATATCCCCAATTTACCGGGTCGCTTGGTCTGGGGCAGCGTAGCGCTCACCCTGGGCGAAAAACCTTGATTCAGTGTCCCTCATGGGATGCCCTCAAGTTGAATAGTTAGTCGTTTTTTTACTTAAATGTTTATTATCATGTTCAATAAATTTCTTTCATTCAACTATTTAGTGGTGTTGGTTGTGGCATTGGCCGCTTGTAAGACCGCCAGTGATCCCGAACCGGTCATCTTGCAGGCCACTACCATCCGCGATCTGCCCGCCGACCCGACGACCATCGATCCAGCGACCGGGCCCCGCCCGGGTACGGGCAGGTTCACTTTCTTCAACTTGCGCACGGGCCTAGTAGTACCCAACACTGATTCCTTGACCACCAACTGGGATCTCGGTTTCCGGGGCACGACCATCATTGTCAATGGTGGGACTGGCCGGCGCGGCAATGCCGGGGTGATCATCCGGCAGGGCCTCTTCAATGAGGTGCTGGAAGCGCCCGAGAGCGGTTTTGCCCAAGACAATCCTCCCACTGGTTTTGCAATCCCCAATACGGCCAGCAATGGTTGGTACAACTACGATGCCCCCCGCAACCTGATCACGCCGATTGCGGGCCGGGTGTTCATCATTCGCACGGCCGACGGCCGCTTTGCCAAATTGGAGATTTTGAGCTATTACCGGGGCGCACCTGCTGTGCTGGATGCCAACAGCGCCAGTCGGTTCTTCACTTTCCGGTATGTGTTCCAGGCCGATGGCAGCCGGAACGTCAGTTCCAAATAGGTTTTTGGATCTCAAATTTAGCATCCTCCCGAATAGAAATATTCGGGAGGCTTTTTTTTGTGATTGGGGCCGCCGAATTTGGCGGCGATCGCGCTCCGGCAAAATTGATTTTATGATCAAAAAAGGTAAATGCGTACAAATCAAAGAAACATGGCCAGTTGATCCCCCACCAAACGAACGCTTGCCCACGCCCCTATTTTTTGTTCAATAACCAAGCTCCTTGGCCCTCGGCGGCCAAAATGCCCGCTGGAGCCGAGGCCAGCAGGGTGTCATTGCTCAGCAACTGGCAGGCAATGGTTTGCAAGACTGCGAAATCGCCCGTGCGGCGGACCAGGAGGGCGTTGTCGGCAGGTTCAAAAATGAACCCAAAAGGTTCGGCAGGGCGATGCGCAAAAACTTTTGGCCCATTGATCCTTTCCGGCGAAACTTCCAAGCGATTGCCCGATTTGGGGATCGTGGCCCACGCGGTTTGCAGGTGGTGGCCACGGGTGGTAGTCGCCCGCCAAGTCACCAAGGCAACGGGGCCGTGGGTCAAGAGGGAATGGATGGGGTAAGGGCTCCGCAAGCTGGAGATATGCTTGCCCGAATGATAAAACAGATAAGATTGCCCGCCGGCCTGTTGCCACAGTGCCCCGTGGGGATAGGTCGCCCCGAAGGCAAGGCCCCTGTCAAAAACAGTTACCTGCTCCACGCGGATAAACGTTTTGTTGATTTCGTCAAGGTGGGCGTATTTGAGCAGTGAGTCTTCCACAATGACCAAGATGTTTTTGAATTGGGCACTCCGGGCATTGGGCCCCACACGTAAATTGTCCAGGCGCGTAAATTGTTGATGATCAGCCTGATGGGCAAACATTTCACGGCCCCGGCGCAGCACGGTGCGCTGCTCGCCGATGAACACCTCGTCCCAAGCAGTGGCGGAAAATTCGTGCAGTAGGCTCACGTGGCCAGGCTGGCCCACGTCATATATGTAAAAACCACGGCTGGATTTGAGGAGCAATCGCGGGCCGACCGCCACCAAATCGAGCAAAGTTTCGCCCGGCTGGGCCGCCCAAAATTGTTTGGTGATCAACTCGCCCGGCACGGTAGTTACTTTGGTGAGGGTAGGGGCTGGGCGGCTGGCCTGCACCCGATCCAAGGCCAATAGTCGGCGTTGGCCGCCCACGAAAAGATCCGTGAATTGGTCGATCAGCAATGGCTCAGTCACCGGCACGTAGCATTTGGGCACAGTTAATCGCGGATCGGGCGCAAATATCGGCAACCGGTGGATCATCCGATCGGCCAAACCTTGGTGCTGGGGGTGAGTACCCTTGAACGGGTGGACGAAAGTCAACAAGTTGAACACCAGCACGGCAAAGGCGAAATAGTCGCTGGCCGGGGAGATGGGCCCCGGGTACAACTCATCGCGGATCTCGTCCAGCAGCGTGCCCGAGTGCGGGTTGGCTGGTGTGCCGTACGCATCCACGTCGATCAGTTTCAGGTGGCCGGACAAATCAAACTGCACGTTGAGCCCGCTCAGATCGCCAATGAGGATCGAGGATTGGTGAGCCAGTTGGATGGCCTGGCGCAATTGGTGGATGAGGCGCCACTTAAAAGCCTCATCCAGTTGCTTTTTTTGACAAAACTGCGCACTGAACAGGGTGGCCACCGGCCAATAGGCCTTGGGCAATTCGGCCATGACAAACCCAATGATCTGCCCATCGGCCCAGATCAGTTCTTCGGGCCGCACAAACACCCGCTCGGGCAGGACTTGCAGGGCCAGTAGCTTTTCGGGGGAAAGGGCCTTGGCGGGGTCATGGTAAATCTTGGCTACTTTCCTGGGCAGCTCCGGCAAAGCCAAAATGCGCCCTTCGCCGCCCCGGTTGATTTCCAGGGCCGGATCCAGTCGGAGCGACTTCCCCGAGGTAGTGACAAACGTTGGTGTCAATAACTTGCAATTAGGATAAAGTGATCAAATCGGACAACTGAAGTTAATTAATTGATTTTCATTGGTTTATATTTTTGGTTATTGGCCAATCCATTTTCACTGCAAGAAAACGTGGTCGAACCAAAATGGATTGGTCACGCAAAATAGGAAAAATGGCGAAAGCAATGCCCGTGCACGTCAAGATAGTCCCATTGACGGGAAAGTCGGGTAAAGGACTGGTCAGCCAAACGCGGGAAAGTAGTTGAGCAATTTTTGACTGGGGCCCAGTGGTACTTCGGAGCTGAATTGGTTATCTTTCAGCCATGAAAAACCTAGTGGCTCATCTTTGGTGCTTGTTGCTCATTTCATTCGCCCACGCCCAATCCAAGCCTGGTCAGTGGATCACCCACCAAGGCGACGTGGCCAAACCCAACCAATGGGTGGCCTACCGAAAATCTTTTCAATTTGCGGGCCCCCAAACCAAGGTAACTGCCCGGATCGCGGCCGATTCGCGCTATTGGCTCTGGCTCAATGGCCGCTTGGTAGTATTTGAGGGCTCCCTCCGGCGCGGCCCAACGCCAATGGACACCTATTGCGATGAAGTGGATCTGACCCCCTATCTGCAAGCGGGAGAAAACACGGTGGCCGTTTTGCTCTGGTTTTGGGGCAAAGATGGATTCAACCACAAAAACAGTGGCAAGGCGGGCCTGTTCATGGAAATGAGCCAAGATGGCCAACGGTACATGGTAAGCGATGGATCCTGGAAAGCGTTGGTTCATCCTGCCTACGGCCAGACGGGGCCGCCCCACCCCAATTATCGCTTGCCCGAAGCCAACCTCCACTTCGATGCCCGCCTCGATCCGGGGGCTTGGCAGCAGCCCGGTTTTCAGGATGCCAGTTGGCCGAACGCTCTGCCCGCCGGGGAACCACCCGTGGCTCCTTGGCATCAACTGGTGAAGCGACCTATTCCCCAGTGGAAAGATGCTGGGTTGCGGGCCTACGTGAATGACAAGGAATTGCCCAAAATGGGGATGGGCGACACGGTGGCGGCTCGGTTGCCCAAAAATTTAACAATAACGGCCTATTTGCAAGTGGAAGCACCTGCGGGCGAAATCATCCACATTAGCACCGACAACTACCGGGGCGGGGGAGAGCCCAACCTGCGCACGGAGTATATCACGCGGGCCGGAGTGCAAGAATTCGAGAGTTATGCCGTGGTGAACGGCCACGCCATGCACTACGTAATCCCCAAGGGAGTCAAAATAATGGCACTTAAATACCGGGAAACGAGCTATGCGGCCGAAGTGGTGGGCAGGTTTGAGAGCAACGAAGTGTTTTATCAACAACTGGCCGAAAAAGCCCTCAACACGCTGCGCCTCAATGTCCGTGATGTCATTTCTGATTGCCCAGATCGCGAGCGGGCCCAGTGGTGGGGCGATGTTGTGATCAATTTGGGCGAGATCCTCTACTTTTGGGATGCCGACGGGCACTTGGCCGTGCGCAAAGCCATTGACAACTTGGTGGATTGGCAACGGCCCGATGGGGTGCTCTACTCCCCCGTGCCAGCGGGGAATTGGGACAAGGAACTGCCCCAACAGATGCTGGCCAGTCTGAGCCAGTTCGGGATTTGGGAATATTACCGCCTCACCGGTGATTCGGCCACCTTGCGCCGCGCCTACCCGCACATCCAGCGTTATTTGGCCCTGTGGCAAACGGGGCCCGACGGCTTGGTGGTGCACCGGAAAGGTGGCTGGGACTGGGCCGACTGGGGCCGGGACATTGACGTGCCCGTGTTGGAGAATGCTTGGTATTATTCAGCACTCCAAGCGGCGGCGCTCACCGCGCTGGAATTGGGCGATTTGCCCGCTTCCCAGCAATATTATCGGCAAGCTGGATGGTTGAAGCAACGGTACAACCAGCAATTTTGGCGCGGCAAAGCGTATGAAAGTGGCACCAACCAAGGCGTGATCGACGACCGGGGCAATGGACTGGCCGCCGCCGTGGGACTGGCCGATCCCGATAAATTCCCTGCCCTCCGGCAGTTGTTGGCCACCGAATATCATGCAAGCCCCTACATGGAAAAATACATCTTGGAAGCTTTTTTCAAGATGCACGATGCGAGCGGAGGCCTCGCCCGCCTCAAGCAACGCTATGCGAAAATGGTGGCCAGCCCCCTCACCACGCTGTGGGAGGGCTGGGACATTGGCTCGGCGGAATTTGGCGGCGGCACCATCAACCACGGCTGGACCGGCGGCCCGCTCACGCTCCTGAGCCAGTATGTGGCGGGGGTGTCCCCCCTGCAACCCGGCTACATGGGGGTGCGGGTGCAACCGCAACTGGGCCCGCTCGTGCAGATAGCCGCCACGGTGCCCACTCCCCACGGACTGGTGCAGCTCCGGGCCAACCGCAGCAACCATCGCCGAAACTTTCGTTTGGAACTGACCCTGCCCCCGCAGCTAACCGGCAATCTAGTGGCGATTCCGGTGACCAATACCCAAAAGATGGCGAAAATCATGGTCAATGGCCAAGTAGTTTGGGCCAAGGGGAAGCCCCATCCCAAGGTCAACGAAAAAAGCTTGTTCAGCCCCCGATTTGAGGACGGTTACGCTTGGTTTGAGTTGCCCGGTGGCCAATGGCTACTAGAGATCCGGGAGTGATCCAAGGCCGATCGGTCGGCCAGATTTGTCCATCAGCCACTTCCGCCAAAAAAAATTGCGCCATCCTAGCTTCTCTAAGCTAATTTTCGTATATTTTGCCATAATATTGTTGATCGATGCACATGGACATAAAACCAAAAATATTAATGTTGGGCTGGGAATTTCCACCCTTGGTTACTGGTGGGCTGGGACGGGCCTGCGAGGGCTTGTTCCGGGCCCTGCAACCGTACGCCGATCTGACGGTGATCATCCCGCACAGCGATCCTACTTTTGTGGTTGACCAACTCAACTTATTGGGAATCAACCAGATCACCCCCGAGGACATACTGCTGGTGCGCCAGCAGGCCAACCGGTCCTACCAAGAGCTAAAAGAAGTAGTTATGGTAGAGACCGATCTGAGTCCCTATCCCGTTCCCATCGTCAAGATAGTGAAGCAATTGGAAACCATTGGGGTGGCCATCGAGCCCGAAGTACTGGACGCAAGGGCCATTCGCGATTTGTATGGTGAAGCCGACAACTATGGCCCCCGCACCATGGAAAAGGTGGAAACCTACACCGAGATTGTGGCCAA
>JAYUVL010000259.1:0-7955 GCA_043754075.1 Cytophagales bacterium
CAATGATAAAAGCAAAACTTGCATGCAGGTAGTTTGGCTTGACCAATAGATAGATTCCCGTCATGAACAAGGCCATTGCTGACCAAAAAATCAAAATGACCTGCGTGCTGAATAACATAGCAGTGGCGACAAAAAGAATGCACCCAGAGGAGGTGGGCACTATTTCGCCCCGGAGCACGGGCAAATAGATATTGGGGCTGGCCGCCCGGGGGCAAAGTTCAAACCCGTTGCTGCTGACCCGCCCACTGAACCGGATGAGGGGGCCAGTTTTTTCACCCATGGGTGGGGCAGGCGTGCTGGCCCGGCGCAACTTGGCCAGCACTTCATCGGCTCTTTGCGATGAAACAATGGTGAAACGTTCGTAGGGGACTAATCGGAGGTCGAACCAGTGCATGAAAGTGCCTTTAATTGTAGCTGGGCAGTAGCAAATTTACAAAAAAAGCGGATCGCAACCGTGTAAAACAACTTACTTTTGCCCAAGATGGTGGATACTGGGATGGGCATTTAGATACGGTGCCACCAATCGCAGTCGTTTAGGCCAGCTATTTTATTGAATCAATACTTTACCATTTGTCCATATGAACCGTTTTCAAGAAATAATTGTCAGCCAAGAAGGCCCCATCGCCAAAATAGTGATGAACCGCCCAGCGGCACTCAATGCGCTCAGTCCATTGATGGTCAAGGAGTTGAGCGAAGCTGCCCGCGAAATTGCCGGGAACCCCGAGGTGCGGGTGCTCATCCTCACGGGGGCTGGGCGCTCTTTCTCCGCCGGAGTGGATCTAAAAAAACTCAATGAGTACATTGTGGGTGGCCAGTTCACCTCCGACGATTTCCTTCAGTTTGGCGTTGAATTTATTGACATCATTCAGGCAATGCCCCAAGTGACCATTGCGGCGGTGAATGGCCACTGCTACACCGGGGCCACCGAACTGATGCTGGCGTTTGACTTGATCTGGGCTTCGGAAGATGCCCAAATCGGCGATACCCACACCAAATGGGGCATTGCGCCCAAGTGGGGCATGACCCAGCGCTTGCCCCTGCGCGTAGGCTTGGCCAAAGCCTTGGAGTTGTCGTTCACGGCCCAGCCCATATCGGGCAAAGAGGCCGAGCGGATCGGGCTGGTGAACCGGGCCGTGCCCGCTGCCAATCTGGAAAACGCCGTGGAAGCCCTCGCCAAACAGATCATCGGCAACAGTGCCCAAACCATTGCTGGAATGAAACAATTGTACTATTTTGGGGCCAAAAACACCCTGCGCGAAGGACTGGACAACGAACTCAGCGTCCATTTGGACATCACCGACCGAGTGGAAACTTTGCGGAATTTCAAAAAGTAACTATCTTCGATCATTAATGGGCATAACCCAACTTGACACGCCAACATGGATTTAATTGCGTTTACAGAAAAAATAAAAGGGATTGTGGCGCAAGGTGCCACGCTTTCGGGCACCCTGAAATTTATGATGGATGAAGGCAGCGTATTTGTGGACACGGCCCAAAGCCCGCCGTTGGTCACCAACTTGGATCAAACCGCCGACTGTACGATCAAAGCTTCGCTGGAAAACATCAACAAGCTGATGACCGGCGATCTGAACGTGATGACGGCCATGATGGTGGGCAAACTCAAAATCTCCGGCGATCTGGGAGTGGCCATGAAAGTAGCCCAGTTGGTGGGCAAATAGCTGGTGGGCGGGGTAATCAACCACGCCCCCAAAGCATTATGTGTGAGCCAATAGGACTGCCGTATCCATCCTCCACATTGCATTTACTACTTGATTTTAGCTTATGATGAAACTTCCAAGCCTATTTAAGCGACCCAGCCATCGGCAGTTCAGCTACGAGCCGCGCCACTACGACCCCAACAAAGAAGAGTTGTTGGCGCGGTTGACCCGGGCCAAATACGACGCCGAAGCTGACCGCAACTCACCAGATTATGAGCCGGGAAGAACCATCAAAGGGGCCATGCGCCAGCAATCCCGCCTCCAAAGAAAGGGGGGCGATTTCTCGCAAATTATTTTTGTGAGCGGTTTTGCTTTGGTAATGGGGGCCTATTGGTACTTTGGCCCGTGGGCATTGTTGTCATTGATTGGCTTGGTCTATCTTTATATCCGACTAAAACGTTAGCCAATGAATTCCGAAAAAATTGGCCAGCAACTGTACGATCACTTTGGGGCGGCCGTGTTTTTGCATGCGGACTGGGCTGCCCCCCAGCCCTGGTTTCAATTGGGCACCGATCAACTGGTCCAAGTCTGTGAATGGCTCCACGATGAATATTTTGACCATTGCACCTGCATCACCGGACTGGACAACGGGCCGGACAACGGCACGCTGGAGATCCTCTACCACCTGTACAGCATCGTTGAGCACGTCCAACTGGTAGTGAAAGTGGTAGTGCCCCGCAATCACCCGGGCCAGCCACTGCCCGAAGTGCCCACCGTGAGCCACATATGGCGCACCGCCGATTGGCATGAGCGCGAAATTTATGATTTGCTGGGCATCCATTTCGTGGGCCACCCCGATCTGCGGCGCATCCTTCTCCCCGCCGACTGGGAGGGCTACCCACTCCGCAAAGATTATGGTGAGCAGGCCAAATACCACGGCCTAAAAGTAGCCTATTAGCCTGTGTTGCTGCACACTGCTGACAACTCGCGCACCATGGGGCGAAGCGGCAAGCCCATTCTCTCCCCTCCATTGCCCAAGTTAGGAAAAAAGATCGTTTTTTCTTAACTTGGGGCAAGGGTAAAACCTCTTTTTTTCCTCTACCTTTAAAACATGCTTAATATAGGTCTGAGATCCAACCACCCCCACCAATATGAAGCTACATTTACCTTTTGGCAAACCAGTGGACAAGCCGAAGCCATTACTCGCACTGGCGGGCAATGAACCGGAACCATAAACGGCCAACTTAGTTGATGATGAGCGCTTTATCCGCAAAGCCATTGCGCTCAACCCCGATAAAGGTTATGAACTGCTGTTCAAGCGATATTACCGCCCATTGTGCAGTCACGCTGCCCGTTTTTTGTATTCCAAGGAATTGGCCGAAGACTTGGTGAGCGAGGTTTTTTGTGCTTTTTGGCAAAAAAAAACTTACCTCCAAATCCAGTCCTCTTATCGGGCCTATCTGTTCACCTCGGTGCGCCACCAAGCATTTGCCCATTTACGCGCCGAACTGGGCAAGCACAAACGCATGGATGCAGCCGGTTTTCAGGCACAAACCGAACTGCCCACCACGCCCCAACAAATTTTGCAGTACAATGAGCTGTACCTCAAAATGGAGTCTGTGATCCGCGAAGTATCACCGCAAAGTCAGAAAGTGTTTATGATGAGCCGTTTCGAAGGCAAGAAAAACCCCTCCATTGCCGAGGAATTACAAATTTCCGTCAAAACGGTGGAGGGGCACATCACGCGGGTATTACAAATTTTGAAAAAGACATTACAGGAAGGATTTCTTAACCCGTAGTAGAGATGGAATTGGCAATAGCTAAAAATATTACTATCAGCACCTTGGAAGGAAACGCCACCCCGATGCAGCAGAAAATGTTGGAGGGATGGCTGGGTGAGCCGGTGCACGTTGAACTGTACTTCCAATGGTTGGAAGAGTGGGAAACTGACAATCCCCAGTTTTTGCCGGACACAGACTTGGCCCACCAAACTTTTGTTGCCAAAATATCCGCACGGGTCGGTAATCCCCAAATCGGGCCTCGGGCCACTTTGGCCAAAGAAGGGCCCTCAAGCCGTTTTTGGCTCAAATTTGCTGCTTCGCTCCTCTTCCTACTGGGATTGGCCGGCTGGTTCTGGCGCACAGAAATGCGCTACTGCACTTATGAAACCGCTTTTGGCGAGATCAAGAACATCACCCTGCCCGATCAAAGCACGGTGATACTGAATGCCAACTCCAGTTTACAAGTCCCCAGGTTTGGATTTGGCCAACGCAGCCGCGAAGTGTATTTGCGCGGTGAGGCCGAATTTACGGTCAAACACACCATTGATCACCAAAACTTTTTGGTCAAAACGCCAGATCAATTGATGATTGAGGTGCTGGGGACAGAGTTTGTGGTGTACACCCGCAAGCGGGGAACCAAGGTGGCCCTGCGCAAAGGCAAAGTCCAGTTGCATTCGCTGGTGGAATCTGCTGACCAAAAAATGCTGGCCATGAAACCGGGCGAAGTAGTGACAGTTGATAAAAAAGGCACTTTTCGGGTAGAAAATAAGCCAGAAACCAAGCAACAAGGCAAGGCTTGGCAACAACATTCCTTCTCTTTTGAAGCCACTTCCCTGCAAGAGATTGCATATCAAATCGAGGAACATTTTGGGGTAAATGTACGCATCAACGAGCCGTCACTGGCCCAGCGAAGTATTTCAGGTGATTACCAAGCCGAAAACGCAGCAGAATTACTAAATGCCATTGCCCTCTTGCTGGGTGTCGAGGTGGTGACGGATAACAATGGCTTATTGATCAAGAAATAGTCTATTCCACGGGGTCAAACTGTTTTTAGGGATTTTGCTGATGGATTGCATCGATTTTCGGGCGTTGAGGATATGATTGCCGCAAACCCAATTTTGTGCATGAACAAGCAAGTGCTTAGGCACTCCAAATTAGGTCAACTAATTGATTTTTAGTTACTTATAAATAATTGCCTTGTACACAAATAAATTGCTTTTTTTTCGTTGATTGATCATGAGCGATTTAAATAGATTTTTGCACTCGCTTAGGCAAATTCCAAATTTTATAACTCATAGATTGTTGATCCATTTTGCTACTTAAACACTTACATGAACAATTACAAACCTTAAAGTGCATGATAACCGAACAAACAACACCACTTTTATTTTTCAATTTTAAAAAATCAGGATGAAAAAATTAGTTTACTTTTTAAAAACCACGTCATTGATGGGACTGCTGTGCCTCAGTGCCATTCAAGTGCGCGCCCAAGTGTTGGCCTCTGCCCGTCAGGATGAGGCAAAAGAGCAAGACCGACCAGCGGCCCAAACTGGGCTAAAAGAAGTGTTGCTTGATGTAAAATCGTTTTATCAGGTCAATTTGCTGTTTGAGGAAAAAATCTTGGATGGCCTGCAAGTGAACGTAAATTCCTTCAACAAAACGGTCACCGTAGAACAAAGCTTGACCGATCTGTTGGGCCAATTCAGTTTGCGGTTCAAAAAAGTAAAGAAGGGGACGTATTTGATCATTTCCCCCAAGCAACGCCAACGCGCCAAGCAAGCCCAAACCACTGGCCTGATGGAGCCGAACCCGACGATTTTCTTGACTTCCACCCAGCCGGGCATTGAACCGGCCATGGTTGGCCAGCCCATGACCAGAGATGCCAAAACCGCTCGCCGACGGGTCGCGACCAAGGTAAGCGGTAAAGTGACCGACGCCACCGGCTCGGGCATTCCGGGCGTGTCCGTTTCAGTGGCCGAAACCCAGCAGGGCACCATCACCGACGCCCAGGGCAGCTACTCGCTCCAAATGAACCCCGGCGACTACAAGTTGCGGTTTTCGTTCATTGGCTATGAAACCCGGATCCAAGCGATAACCGTGGCCAGCCAACCCCTCACGGTGGACATCACGCTGGAAGAAAGCGTAACCAGTTTGTCGGAAGTGGTAGTGGTGGGTTCGCGCTCCACCACGGTGCGCACCAACATTGAAACCACCGTGCCCGTGGACGTGATCACGGCCAAAGAACTGCAAGCGACCGGACAGATCGAACCCACCCAAATGATCAATTTGGTGGCTCCGTCGTTCAACTCGGCCCGCCAAACCGTGGCCGATGGCACCGACCACATTGACCCGGCCACCATTCGCGGCTTGGGGCCCGACCAAGTGTTGACCTTGGTAAACGGCAAGCGGCGGCACAACCAAGCTTTGATCAACGTGAACGGCACAGTAGGGCGAGGTTCCGTGGGCACTGACCTGAACACCCTGCCCACGGCGGCCATCGAGCGCATCGAGGTGCTGCGCGATGGGGCCGCTTCGCAGTATGGCTCCGATGCCATCTCGGGCGTGATCAACGTGGTGATGAAAAAAGAACTGGGCACTTCGGCCAATGTGCACTTTGGCCAACAATACAAGGGGGATGGCCGCAATCTCAACTTCGGCCTTTACCACGGGCTCAAAGTGGGCTCCAAGGGCGTGATCAGTGCGGCGGTGGACCTGCGTTTCCGGGGGGCGACCAACCGGGCCGGTGACTACACCGGGCCCGTTTATACCCGCTGGGACAACGTGGCCGATCTGGCCCTGCGCCAACAGCGTTTTAACCAGGATCAAGCCCAGATTGCCCAAAATAATTTTAATCTTTCCAATAACATGCTGGTAGGCAACTCGGCGGTGAACAATTTTAGCGGAATGTTGAACGGGAACTTGCCACTGGGCGGCAAAACAACTTTTTACTTTACTGGTATTTTGAACTATCGCAAAGGGGAAGCCGCTGGTTTTTACCGTTATCCGTTCCAAACAACCCAAGTGATCTCCGAACTACACCCGAACGGGTTTCTGCCCCAGATCGCTTCTACGATCGGCGATCGTTCTTGGCTGATGGGCATCAGCGGCGAGCTAAAGGGCTGGCGCTGGGATCTGTCCAATGTGTACGGGGGCAACTCTTTCCGGTTTGATGTCAACAATTCAAACAATGCCTCGCAGTTTGCCCAAGGCCGCAATGCCCAAACCAGTTTTAACGCCGGCCAGTTGGGGTTCAACCAAAACACGGCTGATTTTAGCATCGCCAAGGATCTGGGCAAGCAAGTCGGTCTCCAATCGTTCAATGTGGCGGCTGGCTTGAACTTCCGCTTGGACAATTACAGCATCAAGGACGGCGAAGAGGCTTCGTGGCGAAACTACGCCCCCACCTCGGGCCGCGTGGGCGGGGCACAAGTGTTCCCCGGTTTTCAACCTGCCAACGCAGTGAACCAGACCCGGAATATTTTTGGGGCCTACGTTGATCTGGAGTCCGATTTGACCAAAAACCTGTTGGTCAACTTGGCCGGGCGCTTTGAAAATTACAGTGATTTCGGGAGCAACTTTGCCGGCAAGCTGAGTGCCCGCTACAAATTTGCCGAAGCGTTTGCGGTCCGGGCGGCCGTGTCCAATGGTTTCCGCGCCCCATCCATCCACCAGCGTTTTTTCAGTGCCATTTCCACCGTCTTTATTTCGGTGGCTGGGCAATTGGAGCCGCGCCAGCAGGGAACTTTCCGTAACGACGGGCCAGTGGCAGCGGCATTCGGCATCCCCTCGCTCAAGGCCGAGCGCTCCACCAATTTGAGTGTGGGCGTGACCTCGCAAATTGCCAAAAGTGTCACCCTGACCGTTGATTTGTACCAGATCGATATCAAGGATCGGATCATCTTGACCAGTTCGTTTGTTCGGGGGGCAACCGGCACCGGCCTGCAAATTGCCCAAATCTTGGATGGCGCGGGCCAACGCGATGTAAACTCGGCCATTTTCTTCACCAATGCCATCAACACCCGCACGCAAGGGGTGGATCTCGTTTTCTCGGCCACCCCGCAAATCGGTAGCGGGAGCTTGGGCATCACTTTGGCCGGCAACCTGAACAAAACCCTCGTGCAGGGCACGCCCCAAGTGTCGTCCACTTTGCCCCCCGATCAGTTTGGCAACCAAATTTTTAACCGGCAGGAAAGGTCGCGCATCGAGCTGGCCCAACCCCGCAGCAAGTTCACTTTGGGGTTCAACTACAAAGTGAACAAGTTTGGCATCAACCTCCGCCTGACTCGCTTTGGCCAAGTAGAAACCTATGATCCGGCTGACCCCCGGTTGGATGAGGTGTTTTCCCCCAAAGTGATTTCTGATTTGAGCGTGAGCTATAAAGTGGCCAAATTTGCGCAATTGGTCATCGGGGCCAACAATATTTTGGATACTTACCCGGATAAATTGCAGAAAGTCCAAGCACTGACCGCCACCAACACGGTGGCCCTGGACAATGGTTCCTTTGGTCGGTTTGTCT
>JAYUVL010000260.1:0-2532 GCA_043754075.1 Cytophagales bacterium
CCTGAGCCCGAACCAGTCAAAAAAAATATTCGACCGGTCGAGCAAGATTTTGCCAAAGTAAACGTTCTGATGGGGGTAGAGGCAAACTGCCTACTACAAGAAGTTAGTACAGTTGAATATCAAAAGGCCGTTAGAAAGATCTTGAAGGAAGAAAGTTCCAACGACAGGTTTGCCAAGGACACCTTTATAGCGGAAGTTAAACGCCTGGCCTTCATCACCAACCCGGGCATTGCCAAAGTGTACAAGGTAGATGTTGATGCCCGGCTCCCTTATTTCTTGGCTGAATACGCTGAAGGCAAAAAACTAAAAACTATTGTTCCCTTGGCCAATGCTGAGGATACGAAAAAAAGTATACTTGGGCTTCTGAAAGCAGTAGAATACTTGCATATTCGCGATTTCTGGTACAAAACCTTGAAATCGGAAAACATCATCGTCAATAAAGATAAAATGCTATTGGTAGCCTCGGGGCTCGAGTACGTAGTGGGGCAAGATGTCAAATCGGGGCTACCCAACAAGACCAGAATCAACATCAAGGATTTGGGCAGTATCCTGCTTGAGATGTTGACGGGCAAAACGACAGTGCAGGCCCTGAACGATATCAAGGACAAGCGCTGGGCGGAGGTGATCAAGCGGTCGTCACCGGGTAGTTCGGCCGACACCTACAAAACTGTATCGGAGATGATCACCGATATTGAGAAACGTTTTGCCGCAGGGCCCAGTGCTCCTGCACCCGCACCATTTCCCTTGGCCAAAGTTTTGGTAGTGGCGGTCGTTGCCTTGGCCGTAGTGGCAACGGCCATGCTGGGATACATGTACCGTGACAATATTGTAAAAATATTTGCCAAAACCGAAAGTCCAGTTGAGCAGCCCGCTGAGTTGCTCAAACCCAATCCGCCGGCTGACAGCAAAGTGGACCTGGGACGACTGCCGGGGCGGTACAAGGGGTCATACCAGAATGCCAACAACGAGAACTTGGAAGTTTGGCTGGACATTGCAACGGTTGACCTCCAAGCTGTCCCGTCCACTTTCAAGTACAATTTGCGGATAGAAACCACGGCCAAGGCCATTCAGTTTCGTTCGTTTGCCCAAACGGGGACGATCGATCCAGCGAGCCTGAAAGTAAGCATTGGTTCAGAGACCTTGCGCGAATTTGAACTGATTGCCAAAGGGGGCCAGTTCAAGTTCCAATCCAAAGATTTTCCGAGTCTTATCCTAGAATAAATGTTTAATCAATTTAACTTAACTAACACAATCATGAACAAGAACCATTTTTTTTTCACATTAGTAGCCATCCTTTTTGTATTTGCATTCACTTCTTGCGGTACTGGTAGCGGCGAAGAATACCAGAAAGTGCAGACCGAAAACGAGGAACTAAAATCCAAAATACAAAAGGACAGTTCCTATTTGGTGCAGATGAACTCTGAAATGCAGGAGCTTTACGCCAATTTGGATTCTATGCGGGCACGGGAAGAGCGCATCCGCCAGACTGCCTCCCGGATGCAAGGTGGCCAGTTGAGCGGCGAGGGCAGCGCGAGCATCGATAAGGCATTTGCCGATATGGAAAAGCTCAATGCTGAAAACCAACAGAAAATTGCCGCCCTGCAATCCAAGTTGAAATCATCAGGCTCCAAAAATGCCCTTCTACAACGCACACTGGACGAACTCCAGAAACAAGTGGAAGACAAAGAGAACCAGATCAAAGACTTGCAGACCACAGTTTTGGCTTTGCAAGGAGAACTGGATGAAGCCAAAAATACCATTGCGACCACTAAGACCAAGTTGCAAGAGACCGAAAATGTGGTAGTAGAACGCGAAAACAAAATTGCTGAAGCGTTCTATACCATCGGCAGCCGGAAAGATTTGGAAAAAAGTGGTGTGATCACGGCCAAAGGTCTGTTCAACAAAAACAAAGATCTGTCCGGCGAGATGGATGAATCCAAATTCACCAAGGTTGACTCCCGCAATGTAAATGAGATTGAGATCGGCAACCATAAGGCCAAAAGGATAGAGTTAGTGCCCGCTCGGGCTTCCAGCAGTTATCAATTGGTGGAAAATGGCGCCAGCACTGTGCTGAAAATTTCTGACGCGGCGGCGTTCTGGAAAACCAAGTACGTGGTCATTGTGGTCAAATGATCCACCTTGTTGGATGTTAAGCCAAAAAAAGCCCCGCTATGATCAGCGGGGCTTTTTTTATGATTGTCTGACCAAATGGTCAGGTTAGTTAGACTTCTTCTTGGCTTTTTGATCGGCCAACATTTGATCGTAAATTTTGACTTGGTCGCCCTTGAGCACTTTTTTGATATCTTCTTCCAATTTAGCTTTCAGCTGATCAGGGCGGGCATTAAGCTTTGCCTGATCGGCCCGTAGCGATTCTTGCATTTGGAGTATTGCCTCGTTTTCAGCTTTGGCCTTGGCAGCCTCTTCTTCGGTGGCTACTTCCTTGGGAACAGCGGCGGCTTTGGCTTTGATCTCTTCCACTCGCTTGGGCAACTCGGCTTTGGCGGCTTTGACGCTGTCTATGGCGGTTTCAAA
>JAYUVL010000261.1:0-4361 GCA_043754075.1 Cytophagales bacterium
GTCCTGATTGCCTAAATTTATACTTTTGTAAGTAGATTAGGATAAAAACTCACAAAAAAGGCAAGTTATTTGCAATAACATACATACACTATCTGATATCATGACAAAACTTATCACCCTTTCCGTACTTCTTTGCGCCACCGTTATTGTGCTCTTTTCGTTTAACTTGGTTCAGAACGACCAGTTTGCCGCCAGCAAAAAACGTGGGGAGAATGTCTATGCCACCAACTGTGCCGCTTGCCACCAATCCAAGGGCGAGGGTGTAGTGGGGGCGTTTCCTCCTTTGGCCAAAGCTGACTATCTGATGGCCGATACCAAGCGGGCCATCCGTCAAGTGCTGCATGGCTTCAATGGCGAAATGACCGTCAACGGGGTAAAGTACAACAGTGCGATGCCAGCCCAAAACCATTTGAAGGATCAGGAAGTCGCCGATGTGCTCAACTACGTGATGAACACCTGGGGCAACAAAAACCCAAAAATGATCACTGCCGCTCAAGTGAAACCTGAGCGCGCCAAAAAGTAGGTATTTATCCCACTCTTGGTCAACCACCCCAAGGCAGTCATTCTGCTTTGGGGTTTTTTGAATACTGCCAGTTTATCATAAATCTGGGAACAAGTTTTTTTGCCCTTGGGAATTATAGAAACTGGCTATCTGCCCACGAAAGGGAGCGCCGCAAGCCTGTCCCCAGCACCGCCCAAGCCATTGTTCAGGCCGATTTGGCTCCGGAAATCGGTTTTCTTTCCAAAAAACCTTACAAATTTCCTTTTTTGAGTTCGCTCACTGCATGGTCGGCGGCCCGGGCGGTCATGGCCATGTAGGTGAGGGAGGGATTTTGGGTTGAGGTGGAGGTCATGCAGGCGCCATCGGTCACAAACACATTTTTGACAGCATGGAGTTGGTTCCATGAATTGAGCATGGAGGTTTTGGGGCTTTTGCCCATGCGGCAGCCGCCCATTTCGTGGATGTCGAGGCCGGGGGCCTGTTTGCTGTCCGATACCGACACGTCCCGGAAACCGGCGGCCTCCAACATTTCGGCCAAGGTGGACTTCATGTCGCTGATCATCGCTTCCTCATTTGGCCCATAACCAATGTTGACCTCCAGTTGCGGGATGCCCCACTCATCCACTTTGGTTTTGCTCAGTTTGACGGTGTTTTCAAATTGGGGGATGGTTTCGCCCATTCCCTGCAAGCCCATGTTCCACGGCCCGAGGTGGGTGAGGCTTTCCTTAAGGTCGGCTCCAAAACCATCGGCCCAGCCTGTGCGCCCGCGTGAACCGCCCCCAGCCACGGCATAGCCCCGGATGTAACTGGCCTGTTTGTCGTCAAAAATGTTGCGGAAGCGCGGCATATAAACTCCTACGGGGCGGCGGCCGTAGAAATAGCTGTCCGTAAAGCCGTCGTGGTTGCCCGAGGCCCGGATCCGGTAGTTGTGGAAAGCGGCGTAATGGCCCAGTACGCCACTTTCATTGCCCAGGCCATTGGGGAAACTGCTTGAGACCGAGTTTTGCAGGATGAGCAACGTATTGAAAGCGGCCGCGTTGACAAAAATAACTTTGGCGTAGTATTCAGTCGTTTGTTTGGTTTTGGTATCAATGACCCGCACCCCAGTTGCTTTGCGCTTCGCTTCGTCAAAAATAATGGAGTGGACCACCGAATCGGTGCGGAGGGTGAGGTTGCCCGTGCTGGCCGCCGCAGGCAGGGTGGAAGACTGCGTGCTGAAATACGCCCCGAATGGACAGCCCCGGTGGCACAAATCGCGGCGCTGGCAGCTCACCCGGCCCAGTTGGGTGTGTTGGGGCTCGGCTTGGGAGAGGTTGGCCGTCCGGCTGATGATCAGGTGGCGGTTTTTGTACTTTTGCTCCACCACGCCCTTGAAGTGTTTTTCGACACAATTCATTTCCATGGGGGGCAGCACCTCGCTGTCGGGCAGGGCGGCCAGGCCGTCGCGGCTGCCGGAGATGCCCGCAAACTTTTCCACGTAGCTATACCACGGGGCCAGATCTTGGTAGCCGATGGGCCACTCCACGGCAAATCCGTCCTGGGCCGGCCCATCAAAATCGTGCTGGCTCCAGCGCTGGGTGTAGCGGGCCCACATGAGCGACTTGCCGCCCACTTGGTAGCCCCGGATCCAGTCAAAGGGTTTTTGCTGCACATACGGGTGATCGTCGTCTTTGACAAACAAGTGGGCGGCATCTTCGCGGAAGGCGTAGCACTTGCTGATGATCGGGTTTTTTTCCTGCATGGCCAGTGGCAGTCGGCCCCGGTGGGGCAGTTCCCAAGGCTTGAGCTGGGCGGTGGTGTAGTCGGTGACGTGATCTAGTTTGCGCCCGCGCTCGAGCATGAGGGTTTTCAGGCCCTTCTCGGTCAGTTCTTTGGCGGCCCAGCCCCCGCTGATGCCCGACCCGATCACGATGGCATCGTAAGTATTTTGGACGTTTCCTTTGAGGTTCAGATTCATATTTTTATGCTTTATGCGCAATAAAATCGGTTTGCGAATTGTGCATAAAAATAGCTGATTTTTGCTCAATTTGGGCAGTTGGGGTTGCCAATGGCCCCCATACGTAACAAAAAAGCAGAATTGCCCGAACTTTGCCACTGTCACCATTTTACTTTCACACCATCTCTCCTTCTATTGCCATGCTCCACATCAACCAAGCCTTGCTCGATAGCCTGACGGCCAAGGCCCAGAACGCCCCCCGCCAGCGGGCCAACCACAACTTCCACCGCGAACTGGCCGACCCCATCAACCGGATGCTGAACGCCATGGAGCCGGGCACCTACGTGGCCCCGCACAAGCACCAAGACCCCGACAAGCGGGAGGCATTCCTGATCCTGCGCGGGCGGGTGCTGGTGGTGGAGTTTACCGAAACGGGGGCGGTGAGCGACTGGCAGGTGCTCAGCCCTGCATTGGGCAACTTTGGGGTGGAGATTCCCCCGCGCACCTACCACACCCTCCTCGCGCTGGAGAGCGGCACAGTGATCTATGAACTCAAGGACGGCCCCTACAATGCCGCCACCGACAAGGTGTTTGCGCCGTGGGCACCCGCCGAGGGCGCACCGGAGGCCGGGGCCTACTTGGCCGGCTTGCTGGCGCGGTTGGGGGTGGAGGGGTAGGGCGGGCACCGGCCATGGGTGCACGCATTTATCCAGTTCACAAAGATTTATCACTTGTTCAACCCGGAAAAAAAGAATTTGGGCCTTGGTTATGGCCAAGATTATTTATCTATGGTCAACCTTTAACTGTTTTGACCATGCCCTTTTACAATAGCAAGGAAAAATTTGAGCGGATAGACGGACTTGTCCGCCGCCGGGCCACCGGAACGAACCCCCGATGAGTTTGCCGAACCCCTGGGCATTTGCCGGGCCACGTGGTTCATTTGGCTCGAGCAACTGCGCAGCCTTGGCCTGCCCATCGCCTATGACGCCCACGCTCAGACCTATTGTTACAGTGAGCCGGGCCACGCCCACTTCTTTCACTGGCAGCCTGCCCCAGCGGAGGCCGATGCCCAAAAATATTTTGGTGGAAATGGGCCAGTCTAATGAGCTTAGATTGGCCGGGCTTAGGTTTGTGTTGTTCTAATTCACCATATCCCAAACCCAAACAAAGTATGAAAAAAATCATGAAAATGAGGCCGGGGAAATCCTGGGGTCTTCTCTGTCTCTGTTGCTGCTTTTTACAGCTTGTAACCGATCGGCCCTCCAGCCTGACGATGCCGAACCTGAGGTGTTGATGGAAGCCAATAGCAAGTCAAAAACAGGGGCCTCCCTTACAGTTGGGGCATTTGATCCAATCCAACGACACATGGACCTATTGGCCAGGGGCCTCATGTATGCTGTGGCGGACAACGACACCCTGTTTCGCAAAGTCTTGGAATGGGAAGCATTAAAAAAAGTTGATGGAGACTTTAGTGTCCTTTTTGACCGGATGGCGGGGGTGTTGCGCAAGATCGATCCCCAGTATAACATGGCCTTGAAGATGCAGAACTACTTGTTAGCCAACTATCCCAATCAATCTGTCTTGATCAACTCCGTTTTTGCTGGATGTCACTCCTCCACTTACAGGTTCGCTATGCCAATTAGCAATGACACACTCCATCCCCAAATTTATGTGCCTGCGTTTGATTTTCATGAGGCCAATATTGACAAAGGTGTGGTGAGAATGTCGATGCCTGTGATCAGCAACTCAGTAAATCCTCAATTAGCATCTCCTTGGATCAATAGCCTTTTAGACTTGGATTTATTACCTCCCCATTTCGCGGGGAATCCAGTCATTGTTCCGGCTGGGTTAAATATGACTTCCTCCTTAGCTCCTGGGTACCGTCTTCAGAATGGATCAGTTGGTATCTTGACAATAGATGAA
>JAYUVL010000262.1:0-2731 GCA_043754075.1 Cytophagales bacterium
GATTTTGAATGATTTGTAAAATAAAAAAATTCAAACCACTTGTTTTCAGCATACAACGTTCCGCTCACAAATACGGCTCGATGTCGCCCGCACCTTCCCGAATGACTTCCAGCGCATCGTCAATCGTGTTGATCACCGTCGAGGGCATATTGCCACCGTAGCCGGAATCTACCACCATGTCCACTATATTGGCGAATTTATCATAAATGAGCGAAGGGTCGGTCATGTATTCAATCGTTGGATCCTCGTCTTTGAGCGAAGCGGTGATGATGGGGTTGCCCAGCGTTTTAACGATGAAGCGCGGCACTTGATGATCTGGCACCCGGATGCCCACTTCGTTCTTTTTATTGCCAAAAATCTTGGGGACGTTGTTGCTCGATTCCAAAATAAAGGTAAACGGGCCGGGGAGGGCTTTTTTCATCACCCGGAACACCGGCGTAGAAATGGCCCGGGCATAGAGGCTGATGTCGCTCAGGTCATAGCAGATAAAGGACAGGTTCATCTTGTTGGGTTTAATGTCCTTGATCCGGCGGAGCTTCTCAATGGCCTTGGGGTGGTACAAGTCGCACCCGAGGGCATATACGGTGTCGGTGGGGTAGATGATCACACCGCCCTCGCGCAGGCAATGAACCACCCGCTCAATTTTGGGCAATTCGGGATTTTGAGGGTGGATCTCCAGATATTGGGCTTTCATGGGACAAAGATACCGCACCGAACCAACAAACGGAGAGGCGACTGCCAAAGCTGCCCTCCGTTGGTTGGCGAGGGGCTACTTCTTGCTAAATTTGTGCTTCAACCCCTTGTGCTCGATCAAGTCGAGCTCGAAGGCCCCGACAAACATGGCCACTTCAATGCGCAATGGAACGCGGTTGGGATCGTCCGATACCCACATCTTGATGGCATCACGGCCGCTAAAAAGCTGATTTTCGGGCATGACAGGCGAAATAATGGCGGCATTCACCTTCCCAAACTTGGTCTGGAGACGCTCTTTGCCCAAGTAAACCACTTGCATGTCATAAATTTTATCTTCAAAAAATCCATTGATCACCAACGTGTCTTTGACTTTGAGGTGGTCAAAATCCAAGGTGCGCAAATAATAATAACCGCTTACCATGTCTTGCACATTTTTGGGAATTTTGAAGCTGCGCGTTTCCTCGGTACTGGCCCCGGTCTGATCTTTGACTTGGGCAACGCCCTTAAAATGATCAAAGGTGACAGTTTCCACTTTTGTATAGTTGTTTTCCTTGATATTCCGGTAGAATTTGTGCGGGATAATGGCCCCCGTATCAATGTAGGACTGCCATAGATCGTCCACTTTATAGGTCCAACTGAAAAACCCAATGGTTTTGCCCTGAATGTCCACTTTGTAGCACGCCCGGTTGTTGACCGTATAGAGATTTTTATCTAAAGTCACGATGGCCTCGCCCGCATTGACAACGCCGTAGTGAACCAAATAAGTCAGTTTTTCGCCTTGATTGAACTTATTGTTGCTCAACTGGCGGTAGCCACCCCCATCATTAATGGCGATAAAGGATGAGAGGGCAAGCAGGAAAAATAAAAGTAGCCAAACTTTTTTCATGACATTTTTAGGATAAAAACTTACTTACTTAAATTCAAAACCCGTACCAGATTTATTTTGCCGGGACGCAGCGGCGCATTGGGTTGGCGTTCATCCCTCAAAAGGAACGAATGGCCTCCACTTTTGGTTGCAAATGGGTGGTAAATAAGGTTAAAATACGAAATGCCCCAGCTTGGCGAGACAGAAAACGGGCCTATTTTTCGCGTTTGTAAAACACAAAACCGTTTTTGGCATATAATTTTTTGAGGGTTTTAACCGAGTCCAAGCGAGTTTCGTCGTAAATCTTACACGCCACGTACACCTCCTTGTCCACTGTGCCATAGAACAAATGCTGTTCCCAGTCTTGGCCAGCGGGCGGCGCGGGGCGGGTGTCGGGCTTGGTTCTGGGATAAAAATAATTCGCATAGCTGCGGTAACCACTCGTGTAGGTGTAGCAGTCCTTGCCCGCCAAGCCACTAAAAAATTCAATGGCCGCGCCTTGGGTATAGGGTTCAATTTTGGGGAAATAGAGGTACATGATGAGCAGCACCACAATGGCCGTGCCACCAAACAGGGTGCCGGCCCCGCGCCAAGCGTGGGCCGGATGGGCCAGCCACGCCACGCCCAGTACAGTGGTGATCAAGAAAAAGCCCCCGGTCAGGCCCTCCCAACCACCCCAACTGACTTGGGCATCGAGGTTGGCTTGGGCAAAGGGATCGTTTTTAATCAGCGACTTGATCCAAGTTACTTCGCCCGATAGCAGGGGCAGGGCGATTACTACGGCACTAAACAAACTGCAAATGACCACCAAACTGGCCCGCATCCAGCCGGTAAAGTTGATTTTCCCCTCGATGATCTGGTGAACGGTCAATGCCCCCAAGAAAGTGAGCGGAAAATAGCACATGGATGAGTAATGCACTATCTTGGATTTGACAATGGTGAACAAGATCAACACGACCCAGAACAGGATGATCATCCAAGTTTTGAAGTTGCGCTGGTAGAGGTGTTGCTGCAACTGCGGAAAAAAGGCCCGCAGGCAAAAGATCGATGCCGGGAAACAACCCAAGAGCAGCACCACGAAATGGTAGCCGGGAAAACCTGCGTGGCCTGCATCGGGCGTGCTGAAAAGGCGGTATTGATACACCAGGAAAGTTTGGACAAACCAAGGCCCAT
>JAYUVL010000263.1:0-2418 GCA_043754075.1 Cytophagales bacterium
AAGGCCAATTATCCCCAGATCCGGCATTTTGCGGTGCCAAAAGCGGTTTCCGGCGTGCCGTTGGATGATATCAGCGGAGGCAAATGGGAAACTTGTACCCCCCAAACTGCGCCCCAGTTTACGGCTGTGGGCTACTTTTTTGCCCGTGAACTGGCCAAAGAACTCAACGTGCCGATTGGGCTGATCAATACCAGTTGGGGGGGCACTCACTCCGAAACGTGGACCAGTGCGGCGGCCTTGGCCCAAGAACCCGATTTCAAAGATTTGGTGGCCCGGGTGCCCACCGACTTGAGCAAGGCCAACCAAGCACAAGAAGCCGAATTTAAGGCAATGGTGGCCAGGTTGCAAGGGGAAAACCAAAACATTAACGAAAGCCAATGGCAGCAGCCCGATTTTGATGACAGCCAATGGAAAACCATGCTGGTTCCCCAGTTGTGGGAGGGCGCGGGCCTGCCCGGCTTTGATGGTGTGGTGTGGTTCAGGCGGGAGTTTATCCTTACCGACGCCCAAGCCAAGGCCGGCCTGGAGTTGCAGCTTGGCCCCATTGATGACAGGGATGACACTTACCTCAACGGGGTGCGGGTGGGCGGCATGAACGGGTACAACCAAGCCCGCCATTACCAAGTGCCTGCCGCTGCTTTGCGCGTGGGCCGCAACGTGATCGCCGTCCGGGTGGAAGATACGGGCGGGGGCGGGGGCATGTATGGCGCTCCCGAACAACTCCAACTGATCACTCCCAATGGCCCCCAGTCTCTGGCCGGGCCTTGGCGGTGGCGCATCGGCAAACTGGGCGAGTTTCGGGCCAACCTGTCGCCCAACGAATACCCCACACTTTTGTTCAATGCCATGCTCAACCCACTGCTGCCCTTTGGCATCAAAGGGGCGATCTGGTACCAAGGCGAATCCAACGCTGGCCGGGCCCACCAGTACCGCACGGCATTCCCAATGATGATCAAAGACTGGCGGAACCATTGGAAACAAGGTGATTTTCCGTTCCTCTTTGTGCAGTTGGCCAATTTCAACTCGGCCAATGGGACCAGCGAGCACGGCAGCACTTGGGCCGAACTCCGGGAGGCCCAAACCCAAGCCCTCGCCCTGCCCAATACCGGCATGGCCGTTACGGTGGACATCGGCGAAAGCCGGGACATCCACCCCAGAAACAAACTGGATGTGGGCAAACGTCTGGCTGCCAGTGCATTGCATACCGTTTATGGGATGGACAAGCCCTTCAGCAGTCCCCTGTACGCGGGCATGAAGATCGACGGCAGGCAGGTAACGGTACAATTTAACCACGTTTTTGGCGGGCTGACAGTCAAAAATAAATATGGCTACGTCAATGGTTTTGAACTGGCCGGGGCCGACCAAAAATTCTACCCAGCCAAGGCGGCCTTGATCGCAGATGGCACCGGCGACAAAGTGCTCGTCACTTGTGACGAAGTGCCGGCCCCAGTAGCAGTGCGCTACGCTTGGGCCGACGATCCCAACGATGTCAACCTGTTTAACAAAGCGGGTTTTCCCGCCAACCCTTTCCGCTCCGATGCGTGGAAGGGCATTACCGAGGGCGTAAAATTCTCGGTTGGCAAGTAGGGATCCGCTTCTGTCCTATTTTTTGTACAATTGGATCCAGGCCAGCACCTGAGCGGTTTTTTCGGTCAATTTGGCAAAATCACGGAACTGCAAGATCTGGCTGGTGACCAGTTGCGAGCCGATGCCCACACAATGCACCCCCGCCTCGAACCACGCTTTGATGCTTTCCTCGGTCGGTTCCACACCGCCGGTGGGCATGATGCTGGTCCAGGGGCAGGGGGCCTTGACGGCCGCCACAAACTTGGGACCTCCCACTTGTGCGCCGGGGAACATTTTGACGATTTCGGCCCCCAAGCTTTCGGCCTGCCCAATCTCGTTGATGGAGCCACAACCGGGGATCCACAGCACTTTGCGGCGGTGACAGGTTCGGGCCATGTCTTCGTGAATGGCCGGGGAAACGATAAAATTGGCCCCCAGTTGTAAATAGAGCGAGGCCGTGCCCGGTTCCACCACCGACCCGATGCCCAGCATCATGCCGGGCAGTTCGGCCGCGCAAAACTTGACCAATTGGGCAAAGGTTTCGTGGGCAAAATCGCCCCGGTTGGTGTATTCAAACACCCGCGCTCCGCCTTGGTAGCAAGCTTGGAGGACGGCTTGGCAAATACCCACTTCGGTATGATAAAACACTGGCACTAAGCCAGTTTCGCCCATGGTTTGGGCCACTTGCAAACGAGAAAATTGTGCCACTGGGAACGACGCGATAAGTGGGGGATAGTGCTCAATAGGACAAACAGCCTTCCTCTAGGCGTTTACGGTTTCTGCCTCGCGTTGGAGGGTCAGTTGCCATTTCCACGCTGATTCCATCATTTCAGCGATGCCCCGTCGGGGTTT
>JAYUVL010000264.1:0-5473 GCA_043754075.1 Cytophagales bacterium
GATTATGAAGATGTCAGTGCGCTCATCAACGATCCTGACTACTTAAAACTTCGCAACAACGACCCCGAAGCGGGCGTAGATTTGTCGGCCTTTTACGGCGATGATGACCTGCTCCAACCAGTTTCGGACGAAGAAATATTTGGCAAGGTGCTCAACCCGGTCAACCTTCCACCCCAACCAGAAACCACCGAAGAACCCAATCATTCTCCATCGCCAATGGCCCATGTGCCAAGCGATTTGGCCAGCCCCGATCCGGATAATTTTTTCACTTTTCTGGATGAGCAACCATCGGACATTGAGTTAAAGCTGGCCCCTGATGAAACCCCCAAATTCGAGCTGGAGACAACTGCCGCCACCCCCAACGAGATTGCCTTTTTTGATAATATGGGCGCTGCAACCCTATTTCCACCACCCAGCCTCGATTTGGCCGTTTCAACGGTTGAAATCAAGGATCAGCCGGCTGCTGAACCCGACGAGCCCAATCAGTTGATTGTGGACATTGATCAGGATGGTGATTTGGACTGGAACGATGTGTACGCCATGCGCAAAACGGAGGAAGACCGGTGGTTTGCTGAAAACCCCGAGGGACTGGTCGCTGAACCAACCGAAACAATGCCACTCATCGATGTTGACCAAGATGGAGACATTGATTGGGATGACGTGCACACTATCCGCAAGGCTGAAGAAGCGAGTTGGCACGCCGAAAACCCCAACGGCTTGGCTGAGTTGAGCGCGGGCCTAGAAGTAATTCCTGCCCAATTGATAGTTGATCTACCCGAAGAAGCCTACCAAGAAATACACCCCTACGAGACCCGCAAGGAAGAAGAAGCCGCCCATTGGGCTGGGCAAGCCATTGACAACAGTGCCGAGCGGGCCAATTTTTTTCAGTTGCTAGATGACCAATCCGTCAGCCTAGCAGCAGGCACCAGCAGCGAAATCGGCGAGTATCAAACCCGCAATTTGGAGGAGGCTGAATATTACCAAAACTTGACCCCGTCTGCGCCGCCAACCGAAAAAACGACCACCTCGGATAATTTTTTTGATTCATTGGTCACTGATACTCCCCAAATAGCTCTCAGCCAACAGCCTGCCGCGGAGGCCATACAACCTGACAATGATTATACCAGCGATGACCTGAGCTTTTTTGAGCATGTGGCTCCCAAAGATACGGCCATCAACCCGCCGCCCCAATTAAAATTGGCCAAAGATCAATGGCAGATTGTGGACGAATTTATCCAAAAAGAACCGCGCATTACTATTGACAAAGCCAAACGATTGGATGAGGACGACCTGCCCGACCTATCAGAGCCGAGTGTGCAGTGGAATGAAGAAATTGCCTCCGAAACTTTAGCCAAAATTTACGCCGACCAAGGTAAATATGCAAAAGTTGCCGATATTTATCGCAAGCTTGCGCAAAATTACCCCGATAAGCGGGATGCCTATTTTGCAAAAATTGCCAGTTTACCCTCCTAAGTTGCGTTGGTTGACCAACAAACTTGCGGCCCAATCGGCCAATGCCCTGATATTATTGGGGTTGGGTTGCCTCATGGTCGGGGTGCTGGCTTGTAAGCCCAACCAAGAGAAATCAGGGGGAAAGTTGCGCATCGCCTGCACCACCGGCCTGATCGCCGATGCACTGGCCAACCTCGCTGGGGACTCGGCGGAAGTAACCGCGCTCATGGGGCCAGGGGTGGATCCCCACCTCTACAAGGCTACCCACGGCGACTTGAAAAAACTCACCAATGCTGACCTTATTTTTTATAATGGCCTACATTTGGAAGGAAAAATGGCGGGCCTGCTCCAAAAGTTGGGACGCCGGAAATCGGTAATCGCCTTTGGCGAGGGACTGCCTGTGGCCCGGCTCATCACCACCGACGCAGCCAAACAAGTGCACGATCCACACATTTGGTTTGATGTGGATTTGTGGCGCGAAGCGGTGGCCATCGCTTCAGTTGCCCTCCAGCAGCATGGCCGGCCTAGTCAAATTACTTATTTTCAAGCCAATACCCGAAAGTACTTGGCCGAATTGGAGTCATTGGCGGCCCATACCCATCGCACTTTGGCCGCTGTGCCCCCGAGCCATCGAATCTTGGTCACTTCGCACGATGCCTTCGGCTACTTTGGCCGGGCCTACCGGTTTGAAGTCCGGGGCTTACAGGGATTCTCCACTCTTACCGATTTTGGCCTGCGGGACATCAATCAACTAGTAGATTTTATTGTCCAACACAAGTTGAAAGCCATCTTCATTGAGTCGTCGGTGCCGGCCAAATCCATTGAGGCGGTGGTAGCGGGTTGTCAGGCCAAGGGCCACCCTGTGATCATCGGGGGGCCCCTTTTCTCCGATGCAATGGGCGCCGCTGGTACGCCCGAGGGCACGTATGTGGGCATGGTGCGAGCTAATGCCCGCCTGATCGCGACCGCGTTGCGCTGACCCGGCACATTGCGCATCAATAAATCAACTGTTCTCCAGATGGTTACGCCCATCATTTATCCCCTTGCCATCTATGCTTACCATCGTCACGCTGTAATTTTTGGCTAGCGGGGATGATAAAAGTGCCCCTTTTTATAACCTAATGGGCTGAACTGTGGTTTGCCTAATGAGTGCTCCTTCACCGGATACCGGCGAAGGAGCACCCTCGATAGACAGTTTTAAGGGAACGAAAAATGAGTTAGCCCCATCAATGTATGGTGAAAAATAACCGCCCAATCAGGGCACAGTACCTGTCCATTTTGGCCTTGCTCTGGCTCACAGCTTGCTACAATCCGGATAAAAACAAGAAAATAGATCCGGCCAAGGTGCAGTTCACCACCACGGCCAGTTCGCTCCTTTTTTTCAAGAATGTGCGCCAGTTGTATTATGACCGCCAAGTGCACGAAGCGGCCAAATTGGATTTGTACCGGATTGGCGAGCGCAAGCTGGATCCCAGCCAGCCCATACTCAACCTGATCATTGTCAACAATTGGCGCTACGGCGAAACCTACATTTTGCTCGATCCAAATGCTTTTTTCACTGACAGCGACAGCCTGCGGGTCGGGTGGCAGAATCAAACCAATGGCCAATCGGGTGAATATATTTTTCCCAATGGCGACAAACGAACCCACTTCAAATTTGCCGCCGAGCTATATGGCAGTATCCAAGATGGGCACCAACTAACGCTTCAAACCGATACCGCCACTTATCCGATTTTGGCGACAGAGGCCCATCGCGAGCCTTTTCGCAAAACAATGATCGACTACCTACGGCTGGTGGGCGTGTTGCAATAAATACATTTGTGCCGATTCGGCGGGCAATTCTTTGAAATGACAGTTTTGTGCCACAATTTTGGTATTTTTGCGTCATTTTGACATAGTAAATGTTTCCGGCAAACTAATTGCCAAGTCAACTTAGTGCTATCATCTACCAAAAGAGCATCATGGAAAACACGCATAGCGACCAACCTATCCCTGACAGTGGGGCCGAAGAGGTAAACGCCGAAACAGTACACCCTGAACCTGAAACAGTCCACGCCGAAGCTGAACCTGAAACAGTTCACGCTGAAACCCACCCAGGGATTGGGGTACATGTGCCGGCTCCCGAACCACTTGAAAAACTTCAAGATCAAGTCAACGAGACCAAAGATAAGTACCTGCGCCTGTACGCAGATTTTGAAAATTATCGCCGCCGAGTAGCCAAAGAAAAATTAGAATTTTTCACAACTGCCAACGAAGACTTAATCAAAAGTCTCTTGCCCGTGCTGGATGATTTTGAGCGCGCCCAAAAGAACCTCTCAATTGAAAATGAAGAGCTGGTTCCCATTAAACAAGGCATTGAATTGATTTATAGTAAGTTGTTTCGGGTGCTGGAGCAGAAGGGAGCCAAACCAATGAAAGCCATGGGCGAGACTTTCAATCCTGACCTGCACGAAGCGGTCACGCAGTTCGCCGCTCCCAGTCCAGACCTCAAAGGCAAAGTGATTGACGAAGTGGAAAAAGGGTATTTTTTGGGTGAAAAAGTAATCCGCTACGCCAAAGTAGTTGTGGGGGCTTAGTTGGTAAAATATATCGTGTGCTATGGCAACCAAGAGAGATTATTACGAAATACTGGATGTGAACAAAGGCGCTTCCACCGAAGAGATCAAGAAAGCCTATCGCAAGACGGCTATCAAATACCATCCTGACAAAAATCCCGATGATAAGTCCGCTGAGGAAAAATTTAAGGAAGCAGCCGAAGCGTACGAGGTGTTGAGCAATCCTGACAAGAAAGCCCGGTATGACCGCTTTGGCCATGACGGGGTGAACAACGGCGGCGGCAGCGTCAATATGGACGATATTTTTTCGCAATTTGGTGACATATTTGGCGGAAGTCCTTTTGGTGATGTATTTGGCCGATCGCAGGGCAATGGTGGCCGGCAGATGCGCAAAGGAAGTAACCTTCGCATCAAGCTTAAGCTGAACCTAGAGGAAGTGGCCAACGGGGTAGAGAAGAAAATCAAGGTGCGCCGCATGATTGCTTGTGAACCGTGCAGCGGCACTGGTGCCAAAAGCGGAACTGCTTTTTCCACCTGCCGCACTTGTAATGGTACTGGCCAAATCCGCCGGGTTGTCAACACCATGCTTGGCCAGATGATTTCCGCTTCTACCTGCACCACCTGCAACGGCGAAGGCAAAATCATTAGCGAACGCTGCCAATCTTGTAACGGCGACGGGGTCAAGCCAGAAGAGGAAGTAATCCCGATTAAAATTCCCGCCGGTGTGCGCGAGGGGATGCAAGTGAGCATGAGTGGCAAGGGCAATTTTCCGCCACGGGGCGGCGTGGCTGGCGACCTGCTCATCGCTATTGAGGAGGAGGAACACCCTTCGCTCAAGCGTGATGAACAAAACAACCTCCATTATGATTTGCACATTAATTTTGTGGATGCAGTGATTGGTAGTTCGGTAGAAGTGCCCACTATCGACGGCAAAGCCCGCATCACCGTGGAACCTGGCACACAAAGTGGCAAAATTCTTCGTTTGCGAGGCAAGGGCATCCGTGAGGTAAACGGCTATGGGGTAGGTGATCAACTGGTGCACGTCAATATCTGGACACCCAAGCAGGTGAGCAAAGAAGAGAAAGCGATATTGGAAAAGCTGCGTGAATCGTCCAATTTCAAGCCTGACCCGGATAAATCCGAGAAAAGCTTTTCTGATCGGATGAAAGAAATGTTCACGTAATTGCAGCTATTTTTATTTTATCAAATAAAGGCCCAAGATATTAAACATATTTGGGCCTTTATTTTGTCCATCCATTTAATTGGCTTGGCTTTAACTTGGGGCGCTGGCACTACCCCCACCGACTGGCTACTTACTGGCCACGGAAGTCAGTGCCCACGATTTGGGCAAACTGGTCCGGGTCGGTCGCTCCCTCGGTATTGAACAGCAAGACGGTTGATTTTTCTGAAAGCTGAAGCTCGGCTTTCAGGGCCTGTAATTTTGGTTCAGCGAGCACAGCCAACAA
>JAYUVL010000265.1:0-6778 GCA_043754075.1 Cytophagales bacterium
TTTAATATTCGCATAAACGAAATTTTATTTTTATAAATTATTGATTATCAAATAGTTAAAGTACCTAAACAGTTACCAGTTTTTGTAATAACTCTACTACAGCAGGAAATGTAGCTGTTTCAATCGTGGAGGGGATCGGATTTAGGGTGGTGGGGCGAAGAATTGGAGAATATGATCCTGATCCCAATTTTGCAGGTACCGCTTGTTATGATGTTGGCGACAATTCCTGCGGTCCCTCTTTCCTAATAAGAACCAATAGCACTATTCCGCCCGGAGGGATCGTGATGGGGGTGCGTGGCATCCAGAATTTTGGTTCATTCAACCAGGTAAACTATGTCCAATGCACCCAGATCATTTACCTTTATCCATGAGTACATTAGGTAAGCTATTCTTGTTTATCGGCCAAGCCGCCCTTTTTCTGGCGGCTTGGCCGGTTTTGGCCCAGGCCGATGGCCCAGCCATGGCCAATCACTGGTACTTCGCCACCCGGGTGGGCATGAGGTTTGCCAACGGACAGGTAACGCCGTCTGGGTGTAGCCAAATGGTCTCGGCCAGCGGAACCGCGAGCGTGAGCGATCCCCGGAGCGGGCAGTTGCTGTTCTACTCCGACGGGCGCAATGTGTGGAACCGCCTGCACCGACCCATGACCAACGGGCAAGGGCTGATCGGTGCGGCTACGCAATCAGCTTTGCCCGTACCAGTGCCCGGGCACGATAGTCTTTATTATTTGTTTACCTTGGAAAGCCCAGTTTTTCAAGGGCAAGGTGGCTGGAACGTGCAACCTGAACGCGGGCAACTGCAATACTCGATCCTAGATTTGCGGACAAGTGCGGGCCGCGACGGATTGGGGGCGGTGGTGCAGAAGAACATCTCCTTGGCCAGCGGCCTGACTGAGAAGCTCACCGGCACGGCCCATGCCAATGGGCGCAACTACTGGGTGCTGGCCCACCGGCTTAACAGCAACGAGTTCTTGGCCTGGCCCGTCACGGCGGCGGGGGTGGGCGCACCGGTGGTGAGCGCGGTGGGCAGCCCACACACTTTAGACCCCAATGACCTCATCTCGCGCAATTGGGGCGGGCATATGAAGCTCTCGCCCGACGGGCGGCAACTGGCCTGCGCGGTGGCCTGCCGCAACTCCTGCCCCTTCGAGGTCTTTGACTTTGACCCGGCCACCGGGCAGGTGGCCAACCCCCGCCAACTGGATCGGCTGGCCTTCCAGTACGCCCTGTCCTACTCCCCCGACAACACCAAGCTCTATCTGACGGCCTTCACGGTGCTGCCCGAGGGCGATTTTATCACCAGCGAGCGGTTGTTTCAGTACGATCTGGCCCAAAGCCCACCCCAACGCGCCTTTATCCGAAGGAACGGGCTAGGTGAGCCGAACCCGAGCGAACCGTTTGGTTCGGGGGGGGGCAATGCCCGCTCGCTACAACTCGGGCCGGACGGCCGCCTGTATTTTGACCGGGTGGCCAACACTACCGAAACACTGACCGTGATCAACTACCCCAACCGGGCCGGGGCGGCCTGCGGGTTTGAGGAGCACCGTTTCGATTTTTTGGCTGGGCACACCGAGGGGCTTGGCCCCGCCCGCAGGGAAATTGCTTCCTTATTCCCTAACTATATGGATCATATTTTCAACGGGCTGGAGGCCACGGAATGGGCGGACAGTCCGGTTTCGGACGGGGAACTGCGGGTGTACCCCAACCCGACCACGGGGCGGGTCACCCTGTCGCTGGGCCTAGGTGACGACTGCGGCCCGGCCCGGCCCGGCCAGTTGGCCCTCTTCACGGCCATCGGCCAGACACTAGTGGCCGGGCAGGCCGCCGACTTTTCTGCTGGGCCCGTCAAATGGAACCTGGGCGGGCTGGCCGCCGGGCTGTACCTCGCCCGCGTGGAGGTGGGGGGGCGGGTGTGGGTGCGCAAGGTGGTGGTGGTGAGGTAAAACCAGTTTGTTTAATTTTAAACAACTAATAAACAAACAGTTAACTAAAAAAGAATAAGCTTTTCGCTCGCGGGCGTATGCCCGCAGGCTTTCTGACCTAGCAAGTCTCTGTGCACAAATTATCTTGGACCAAAACCATCTTCACCGCTTGGGCGGCCATCCAACTGGCCGCCCAAGCAGTTTTGGCCCAAGCTGACGGCCCGGCCATGGCCAATCACTGCTACTTCGCCGCGGGCGGGCATGAGGTTTGCCGGGGGGCAGGTGTCCCCGTCTGACTTCAGGCAAATCGTATTCGCAAGGGGAAAAACAACCAGCATCAGTCATCCCTGGAGCGGGCAGTTGCTGTTCTACCGTCTGGCACCGCCAGCCCCGACACAAGCACGCAGGAACAGACCGTTTTGGCTGCGTAGGAAGAAGCAATATTGGCGTATTGCAGGCCAAAATTGCCGGCGTAGATCAGCAGGACCAGTAACAACGCAAGGAGAAAGTAACCAATTTTACGGGTTTTGGCCATCAGGAGTATCGTTTGGGATTTACCCGGCAATATGCAGGAAATTTGGGGGATTTCCCAATGGCGGGGTTGCCACTTCATTTCTGCGGGGCAGCTACTGAAACAGACGCCCCGGCCAAGGAAAGATCGCGCCCGCAGCGGAGCGCCATTGCGCACAATCCCCCCTCTTTGATGATCACCCCACTCGGAATGCGCCCCGCAACTGATCGCGCTCGGCCCGCGAAATCCCAATTTCGGCAGCCACTTTCTCCCATTGCCCGACGGCAGCAAAAACTTCGGCCACGACTCGCCCCATTGCTTGGGGGGTCAGTTGAAAATAGTCTCCCACACTTTCGGCCAGCTCAATGCTCAGGGCGTTGTCATTTGCATCGACCAGCAACGCCAGCCCAGCTTTGTCGGTCGATGGGTTCAGATCGTAGGCCGGGGACAGCACCCATCCCTTGGGTTGAAGGATGAAGCCGTGGTTGCGCAAATGATCATCCGTGTTGGAAATAGCGATGTTAAAAATGATCCGGCGCCATAGTTGATGTAGATCTTTTTGGCTCTGCGCCCCGTGGGACTGGATAAATTCGGCCAACTCGAGGTAGCTGGGTGGCTGGTCACTAATGCGCAAAGTGTATTCACTGTGTCCGGTCATGGTCATGGCCGAGGCAAAATGGATCCGATCGCCATTTGCGCGATCGAAACGCTTGGTGAAAAATGTATGGTGAGGGCCCATTACTTTCTCGATGCGCGATTCGGACATCTCAACACCGGCCCGAATCGCGAGTTGGTAGGCCAAAAACTCCCAAGCGGCTTTGTCAAGATTATCATTGTTGGTGGGGAACTTGGCAATCCACCAGTTGCCCTTTTCATCCACCAGATTGGCCTTGGGGCGGGCCCCGCCCAGCGACGAACCGGGCGCCATCAAAATGGCCAACCATTGGCGCACTTCTGCGCTCTCCGGATCCATCTCGAGGGCTTGGGCGGCAGATTGAAGTTCCCGCACCGACGACCACGGCGGTATTGGGTGCGCGTGGTCATTGCCCAGAAATGGGCCATCGCGATCCATTTTAAACCTAAGTGCGCCCATCCGGCATTCGTCTTGAACACCGAGCAAAAAATCAATTTCGGTCAGAGTGGCGGCCTGTTGACCACGATCATGGGCCAAATAGTTTGCGCGCCGCTTCATGAGTGTCCGCCCCCATGTGTCTGGCATGGAATCAAGAAAGATCCCAAAATTTTCTTTCCCGTCCGACGGGAACTGGGGGCCCGAAAACCAACCAATGTCGGGATCCAGCAATCGCTGGGGCCCGGAGTTGAGCCATTCTCTCGCATACTCGAAACTAAAAGTCCGCTTGCCCTTGGCTTGTTGGGCAATCAACCTTCCTATGCACAGCGGGGCAGGCATCCCATGCCAATGGGCATATACCCATACCCTTGCCACGTTCATGAGCCTTGATTGGCCAGCAGGCCGAGATCTTGCAGCTTTCGGCCCAGCACATCGTCGGCCGCGATTTTCAAAAAATCGTCTTGCAGACCCAGCACCCGAAGCACGTTCAGATAGGCGCCCATGGACACACTGCCGCTGCCCTTCTCGATTTCGTACAAAGTGGTGCGGTTGATCCCAGCCCGCTCGGCCACTTGCAGGGTGGTCAACTTGCGTCGCTTGCGGGCCAGTTTGTAATTTTCTCCCAGTTGCTCCATGATCTTTTGCTGCCTCGGGAACAGGACCATCTTTTTGCGGTTCATCGTTTTGTTGGTTATTATCCCCAAAAATATTGATTTTGGGGATAATAGCCAACATTTTTTTTCGTCCAACCAATAATGCCCCGGCGGGGATATCCGATTTATTGAGAAAAACAACGCTGGACGGAGCGAACAAACAAATAAAATTTCACATTATTTAACTTACATTTTACATTTGTTTTTCAACATTTCTCCTGTTTTTATCACTCTTCTAAACTACTCTTATCATGAAAAAGAAGTCGAGGACAGTCCTAAGTTTTATTTACTTACTCATTAGTTGTTAAGTAACAACGCAAGGAGAAAGTAACCAATTTTACGGGTTTTGGCCATCAGGAGTATCGTTTGGGATTTACCCGGCAAGATGCAGGAAATTCGGGGGATTTCCCAATGGCGGGGTTGCCACCTCCAAACCACGTTTGGGCTAGTGTGAGGCATTGGCCGATGAGCCCGGCTGGCTCAAATAATCCTTTCCTTTCGCTTGCTGGCCATCAGGCGGTTGCGCGCAGATTCAAAAAAACTGATTGATCAATAAGGTTGAAATGTAATGGATTGCCTTTTGTCAAATCCGTACACTGGCCTAGTCACTTGCCGCTCCACGCTAGATTTATCAATGCTGTGCGGCACAAAGTTGGGTGAGCATTAGTTGGTCAAAAAACCAATGATGATAAAAAGTGACTGGCAAAGGGAATGATTGAACCAATCTCGGGCAGGCCAATATCCCGACGAGAATGCCCAGTTTGGGGAGACAATGGCCATTGTAAAGAGTAAGCCGTGTAATAGTAGGTACAGTGTGTAAGCGAGTTGTGCAACTACCAGATAATCAGAGTATTAAAAAGTAATTTTAAAAATTAACATTATTTAACTTTAATTTATGAATTTATGAATTTATAGATTTGTCAAAGTTAGTTTACCAATTTTTAACATTATTTTAAACCATTGTTATTATGAAAAAGAGAAAAGTCCTAAGCTTTGTTAGCCTGCTAATTAGCTTACTGGTTTTTGCCCCGTCACCTCGGGCCGTTGCCGATCCATCGGTGTGCAACATCAACCGGAACGGGGTCAGCGTTACAGTGCATTATTATGGGGGGTGTGGCAGTACAACCCATTGGATTGCGGCCGTTACTCACGGTGGGCGGACAGATTACTATGGGGGTACCACCCATGACCTAGGCAATGACTTTCCTTCCTGCTGCCCAGTATAGCCTACCTAAATATTTCCTCAAACTATCACTTAATCATAATCCTTTATGAAAACCATCAATTGCATTGCCACTATCCTAGTGCTCGGTTCAACTTTTCTGCTGGGCGGGTGCGCCAAAAGCTACCAAGAAAGTGCCCAACCGGATACCGCCAGCAAGGTGGAGCGGTCTCTCCGCACCATTGAGCAAGCTAAAACTTCCAATGCCGACCAACGCTACGAAAAAGCCAAACAGGGAATACTGAACTACGCGATCACCAAGGAAGGATCGGCCATTACGGATCTCAATTTCGCGGTGATGAAACTGTTTGCCGAACACGTGGCAACCAATGATTGGCGATCGCTCGACCAAGCTCTCAACAAGCTATACCAGCAGCCTGATGGCCATTGGCAACATGCCCCGGGCAGCGAACCGGCCGCCCTTGGGATGCTCGAGCACCTGTTGCTGCGCATTGAACAGCCCAATCGCGCGGAGCGCCAAGCCATCCTGACTTATGCCCAACGGCTCATTGGTTGGCAAAGCGTAGAGTGGGAACTACTGGCCAATGCCCTGCAAAAAGTGCGTGACGGATCGGCCCAGTGGAAAAGCTTGGCCACCAAACTTTCGCAACATGCCAACGCGGCCATCCAAAGTGACAACGCAAGTTTGGCGCTGGAAAAGGCCAGGGCGCAGCCGGAAAGCAGGGAGAGCGCCTATATAATCGACATGCTCCACCGGAGTATTGGCCGGGCCAACTATGCAGTAGCCACTTTGGGGAGCAGCCGCTGACTGGTCCCGTGATCAGCAGAAGGGGGTTGGCCACCACTTGGGCCAACCCACTTTTTTTGTGGTCATCCAGCCAATAATACCCCGGCCGGGATGCCTAGCGCGTGGTGCAATTGCCGCATCATATTGATGGTGAGCTTGCGCTTGCCCGACAGCAGCTCTGAGGCCCGGCTTTTTGAGTTCAATATTTTGGCCAAGCCGTTTTGGGAAATCCCCAACTGTTCCAAGCGAAACTTGATGGCCTCAATGGGATCCGGCGGCATGACAGGGTAGTGTTTGGTCTCGTAATGCTCGATCAACGTGGCCCAAATCTCCGCCTCGTTCCCTTCGGGCGTACCTGAAGGAGCATCAAACAATTGCTCAAACCGAGCCAGGGCCTGGCGGTAATCAGCCTCGGTCTTGAGGGGAAAAATGTGTGTGTTCATAGTTGATAGTGTGATGCTCGTTTAATTGTCAAAAAACGATGGTGGTTATTACTTCGCAATCATTCATTTTTATAAGCTGACGGGCGAAACCTCTTTGTTTCAAATCAAAAAAGGGGACCTCGAAAAACTAAACAGAAGAAATTAAGTATATTTTTCTTCTTAATTTGTACTTAATTTCTTCTTAATTTGTACTTAATTTAGTACTTTT
>JAYUVL010000266.1:0-7101 GCA_043754075.1 Cytophagales bacterium
TACCGGATCTGGCGAAGGTCAAGTTCTCGCCTAACAATGTTTTAGTGTTTGACAAATTGACTAAAAACCAGTATTTTATGCTGTTCGGACACCGCCGTCTCGATCAGGTGCATCACATCCCGGATCTTGCCCGAAGTGCCCACGAAATCGGGGTTCACCATGAGCGGGTGGTTAGCGATCTGGCGCAGCTTGGACAACCCCTGTAGGATCAACATCTGCGATTTGTTCACCCCATTTTGCTCAATGTGGGTCAAAATCGTGTTGCGATAGTGCGATTTTACTTGCTCATATTCCTCTTCTTGCTCAGCTGTCATGATCGCATAATGCACCTTCTCCGATTTTTCGGGCAGTTCGGTGGCTACCTGGCTCTTGTGCCGCCGCAAAATAAAGGGCTTAATAATGGCTTGGAGCTTGGCTAGGGAAACCTGATCGTTTTTCTTTTCAATGGGCTGTTGAAAGTGCTGTTGGAAAAACGAGCGCGAGCCCAGCAGGCCCGGGTTGACAAACGAAAGCTGGGACCACAAGTCCAAGGTACTGTTCTCAATGGGCGTGCCGGTGAGCACCAAGCGGTTGGTGGCCCCCAGCTTGCGCACGGCCTTGGCAATGTTGGAGTCGGGGTTTTTGATGGCCTGCGACTCGTCGAGAATCACATAGTTGAAACTGTATTTGCTGAACACATCGGCCGCATCCAGGCGCACTATGCCGTAGGAAGTCAATACCAGATCCACTTGGTCGAACTGAGCTGGATTCTTGGCCCGGTTGCTGCCCGTGTAGGCCAGCACCCGGAGCCGGGGCGTAAACTTGCGGGCTTCCATTTGCCAGTTGTAGAGCAGGGAAGTGGGCATGACGAGCAGCGAAGCTTGGTGGGGCAAGTTCTCGCGCTTGGCCCGTTCACTCTCTTCTTGGAGCAGGGCCAGCGTCTGGACGGTCTTGCCCAAGCCCATGTCATCGGCCAAGCACCCCCCGAAATGGTATTCGCGCAAAAATGTTAGCCAGTTGTAGCCCGCTTTTTGGTAGGGCCGGAGTTCGCCCCGGAAGCCATTTGGCAGCGGAAAATCTTCAATTTGGTCAAAATCTTGTAATTTTTTCAGCTTGCGGGTCATGGTCACCTCGGCCAATTGGCTTTGTTGCAGTTCGTCCAGCAGGGCCAAATGGTGTTTTCGGATGGTAAATCCGTGGTCAGTTTCTTCCATGAAACCCAATAGGTCCCCATATTGGGTGAACCAAGCTTCAGGAATGACGGCAATCTCGCCATTGGGCAGGATAAATTCCCGTTGCTTTTGCAGGATCATTTTACGGATCTTGAGGAATGGGATTTGGTACTCCCCAAACTGGATCTGGGCCTCGATGTCGAACCAGTCCAAGTTTTCGCGGGCCGCTAGGTTAATGTGCGATTTGCCCATGAAATAACGTTTGCCGTCTTGGGCACATTGCTGGACAATAAACCCCTTTTCGGCCAACTCGCCCGTGTGGCGGGTGAGCCAAGCAAAGGCGGTAGGTTTGTCCAGCACGGCTTTGCCAGCGCGCAGATCCAGCCCCGTGGTGGCCAGCCATTCCAAGGCTTCGCGTTCAGTGCTGGTGCTCCGCCGGATTCGGTAAAAAACATAATCATCGCCCTGCTTTTCCATTTTGGCGCTGCGAACGGAGTTGTAATTGGCCCCAAATGTAAATTTTCCATACGAAAACGTCAGCTTGAAACTCATTTTGCTCACCGTAGTGGTGGCTGGGCTTTCTTGATCAAACAGGGCTGACTGAACCCCACTGCCCACTTCAGAAAACTGCAGTTGGGGCTGGGGCTGGGGAGCCAAATTCTCGATCCGGAACCCTTGGGCTTTCACATCAAAGGACTCAACCAAGGGCAGAATGAACTTTTCGTAATACCGATCTTCCAAATGTTTGGGGATAAATATGTTGCCTTTCTGTAAAAAGGGCTGGATCTTTTTTCCGTCCACTTCGTTCTCGAAGGTATAAAGCCGATGGTTGAGCAGTAGCCAGGCAGGTTCTTGACACACCAAAACGGCATTGCGGTGCTGAAACTCCATCTTGTTGCCCAAGTGGTACATGGTGGGATAATAGACCGTGTGATCAGCATTGCGCTTGAAGTGGAACCAGATAGTGGCCGGCTGGGGCTCGATGTTGATCCGTCGGGCCACGGGGTTGCCATCGTTGGCCATTTCGAACAACCACTTTTCCCGCACCCCGTTTTCGGCAGCCCCGGCCGCCTTGCGCAGCAACTCTATGATTCTAAATCTCTTGCGCCCCAAATCATGCTCAATGGTATCCTGCAACAATTTATCCCCCGTCTTGGGATCGTAGGTCTTGAGAAAAAAATCATTGGGCAATATGCGCCGTTGACCCACATAGCGCTTGGTGACCATGTCTTGTTGCATGGCATCCATCAGGCTGATCAGTTCATAGTCATCCTCGTCCAGGCCGGCCATAAACTCATGGGCATTGACCCGAGAAATATTTTGGTAGAGAAGGGTGAGATTACCTTGGGCATCCAAGTGAACAGCAAAAGACTCAAACAAATAGCCCAAGTATTGATGCTGAAACAGGGAGTAAACAATCTTAAACGGCTTATCGGTTGAAACGGTCATAGTAATAAATAGCTTGTCAAGCCTGCCTTGGCCAGACGAAGGAACGGGGATGGCACAAATCGAAAAAATATGCCATCTGCCCGATCACAAAACTATAAGTTTTTCACCAGACTTCCCGCGATTATTCCTCCCGTCCCGATCAAGGCTACCAGCTGGGGCTGGCCGGGCCAATGCACCAAGCTATTTCTTTCATCTGGGGAGGCGGCTCATGCCTGCCCCGTCTATTTGCCCGCCAATAGATCAAGCACCACCCCAGTCATCGTTTTCACGCCTGTGCGGATGCTCGGCTCATACTGGGGGTAATAGTCGCCCGAGTGAAGCGTGGGCAGCCGCTTTCCAGTGGCCGCACTCTCGGCCAGTTTGGCCGGATCGACCGTCCCCAGCCAATACATGCACACGGGCACTTCGGGGCGTGCCCGCCGGCCAAAGATGCCGAAATCTTCGGACACCATCACGGGCTGCACTTGCTCCACCTGCGCCCCGCCCAAGGTGCGCTTGAGGGAAGCCGCCACTTGGGCAGTCAAGGGTGGATCGTTGTAAAGTGCTTCGGCCGACTCGTTGCTCACCTCGACCTTGGGCAGTTTGCTGTCGGGCAGCCCCGCCGCAATGCCCGCGCCCCGGCAGATGCGCTTGATGCTCTCGATGCACTGCTGGCGGATGGTTTCGGTGTAGGTGCGCAAGGTCAGTTGCAGTTTCACTTCGTTGGGGATAATGTTGTGCTTGCTGCCCCCGTGGATGGATCCGATCGTGATCACGGCGGCTTCCAGGGCGGGCACTTCGCGGCTCACGATGGTCTGCAACTGGGTAATGATGTTGGCCGACAGTACCACCGGATCTTTGGTCAGGTGCGGGTACGCGCCGTGGCCACCTTCGCCATAAACGGTCACATCGATGGAGTTGACATTGGCCAGCGCGTATTCGGGACAGTAGCCCACCCGGCCCGCGGCCAAGGCCGCGCTCGCATGCAAAGACACGCACACATCGGGCCGGCCAAATTTTTCGTAGATGCCGGCGTTCATCATTTGGGTGGCCCCGCCTACTTTCTCCTCGGCCGATTGGGCCACCATCAGCACCGTGCCCCGCCAAGACGATTTGAGTTGGCCCAAGAGCCGGGCCGTGCCGACAAAGGTGCTCATGTGGATGTCGTGGCCGCAGGCGTGCATGGCCGGCACCTCTTTGCCCTCCGAATCTTTGGCCACCACCGTGCTGGCGTAGGGCAGGCCGGTTTCTTCTTTTACCGGCAGGCCGTCCATATCGGCGCGAACCAAGATCGTTTTGCCGGGCCCGTTGCGCAGGATCCCCAGCACACCCAGCCCCCCAATGCCCTCGTGCACCTCAAAACCGGCAGATTTTAATTCTTGCGCCATCCGCTGGGCCGTTTTCACTTCCATGTAGGACAGTTCCGGGTTGCGGTGGAGGGTCAGGTACAGCTCGGCCAGCGATGGATATTCTTTGTCCACCAAGGCATCGATCGGGGGCAAACTATTTTTTTGTCCCCAAACGGGGCCGGTAAGCCCCAGTAAGACAAAGGCAAAAAGGAGATAGCGGTGTTTCATAGCAAACGGTAATATTGGTGAAGAAACAATATTACACCAACCTTTGCCCAAATGCACTAAACGAAAGCGGATTTTGACATATTAATCGCCTGCGATTGCCCAAAACGACGGCAAATGGAACTGGTCGGCCAAATTAGCACCGCCGCAGGGCCCAACCGGACGGATGACCACTCGAGGCTGTTTACCACGCTTGGTGAGGGCCAAGCCGGGCAAGAAACAGGGAGGGATGCCGGTAAAACGGATGGGGACAGCACCCTCACTTGGGCACTGCCCCCGATGTGGGCGCGAAGAACCAAATTAGGCTTGCTGCCAGAGCCAAGCGAACAGCATAGCGGCAGAGGCCACACCCAGTTTTACGATAGCCAATTGAAATTTTCTCATGGAATCAAGGGTTTAATGTAAGGGCCACTCAAGGCCATTGTTAGTTCAAGTATGGGTTATCAACCAAAGTGTGGGGCAGACCGATGCTCTCGGAACCACACAATTCCATTGACAGGTGTTCGGGGCAAAACGTTGCAATCCGGCCCAAAAATATTTTGGTTTTATTTTGAATAGGATAAAAAATGTGATAGTTTTGAAAACCAATTGGTTGATCAACTTTGATTGAAGTCTGACTTTAGGCTTGGGAACATAAATCACTCAACAGTCTCGATATGGAATGGAAAAAAGTAATTGGCAAACTGAATAACTTCTATGTTATTTTTGCTGTCCTATTTTTGGTGTGGATGTCGTTTTTTGACAGCAACGATTTTTATAGCCAATACCTCCACCGTGATAAAATTGAGGAACTAAACCGAGAATCCCAATTTTATCAGGCGGGCATCAAACAACTGACCGAAGAGCGCAAGCTGTTGGGCCAAAACCCCAAGTTGCTGGAGAAGTTTGCCCGGGAAAAATACCGGATGAAAAAACCCGGCGAAGACGTGTACATCATCAAAGAAAAATGAAAAAATATCCTTTTAGCGAGAAAAAAGATACTCGCTCTGGTTTTGGGGTTGGCCTGTTGGAAGTGGGCCGCCAGAATGCCAACGTGGTCGCCCTTTGTGCCGACCTCACTGGTTCGCTCAAGATGGGAGATTTCCAAAAAGCGTTCCCCGACCGGTTTTTCCAGACCGGGATTGCCGAGGCCAATATGATGGGCATCGCAGCGGGAATGACCATTGGTGGCAAAATCCCCTACACTGGTACTTTTGCCAATTTCTCGACGGGCCGGGTTTATGACCAAATCCGCCAATCCATTGCCTACTCGGGCAAAAATGTGAAGATCTGTGCTTCGCATGCCGGCGTGACCTTGGGCGAAGATGGGGCCACGCACCAGATCTTAGAGGATTTGGGCATGATGCGGATGATGCCCCACATGACAGTGATCAATCCCTGCGACTACAACCAAACCAAAGCGGCCACCGTGGCCATTGCCGAACACCAAGGCCCCGTTTATCTGCGCTTTGGCCGCCCGGTAGTGCCCGTTTTTACCCCGGCCGATCAGAAATTTGAGATTGGCAAGGCCATCATTTTCAACGAAGGCGCGGATGTGACCATTTTTTGTACTGGCCATTTGGTTTGGGAATCGATCTTGGCGGGCGAAATACTGGCCGAACAAGGCATCGAGGCCGAAATCATCAACCTTCATACGATCAAACCGCTGGACGAAGCGGCCATTCTCACTTCGGTGATGAAGACCCGCTGCGCCGTCACTGCCGAGGAGCACCAGATTTACGGGGGCCTGGGTGACGCCGTGGCCGGTCTGCTGGCCCGCAACCTGCCCCTGCCCGTGGAAATGGTGGGGGTAAAGGATCGGTTTGGGGAAAGTGGCACCCCCGAGGCATTGATGCAAAAGTACGGACTCAAGGCCCAAAATGTGGTGGAAGCCGCCAAAAGTGCCATGCGCCGCAAAAACCGCTAGTTAGTCGGCAATTTCAGGCAACTGGTCAACGAGCCACTGTACCATGGACGCGATCACCTCCGCCCTAAACACTTCGTTGTGCAGCTCGTGGCGGCCCCGGTCCCAAATCCGCAAAGTGAGCCAGTTGGGGGGAATGGCAGCGGCAAAAGCCTCGGTGGCCGCCCGATCGGTAATTTTGTCGTCGGTGCCGTGGAAGAGCAGCAAAGGCAAAGCCCACTGGCCCGCCTCGCGCAAAGCCCGCTCACCGGCCGCCATAAGGCCCGACACCGCCCCCGCCGAAATATCGCGGTGGACCAGTGGATCTTGGGCGTATGCTTGGGCCATGACCGGATCGGAAGAAATATGGCTAGCATCCAGATCGCTCTTTTGCGCAAATGCCGGATAGATCTGGCTGATCAGCTTGGCCAACCAGATTTTGACCGGCGGCGGCTGAAAAGCCAACCGGAGCCATGGACTGGTGGCGATCACCCCCTGCACATACTCCGGGGCAAACCTCAGGACGTAGTTGAGCACCAGATTGCCGCCCGCGCTGTGGCCATAAAGAAACAAGGGCACGTTGGGAAATTTTTCGGTCACCAAGGCCAAAAACTCCCGGACGTCTTCCATGTAATTGCTGTAAGAGGGCGTATGGCCGCGCCGACCACCCGACAAGCCGTGGCCGCGCAGGTCAAACCCAATGAACGCCACCCCCGCTTGGTTGAACGCATCGGCCACGTGGGCATACCGCCCAATGTGTTCGGCAAAACCGTGGACACAAGCCACAATGCCCCGGGGGGCTTGCTTGGGCAGCCAACATTTGCCGCGCAGGGTCAGGCGGTCGGAGGTGGTCCAGTCAAAGTCAAAAAAAGTCATGGGCGTAGTTTTCTGCCTGCTAAGTTAGAAAAGATGTTATACACTACCTACTATTCATCGCCAGTTGGCTGCTTGGAAATTTCGGGAACTGACACCCACTTGGTTTCGGTCATTTATCCCGACGGAAAATTCGGCCACGGGCACGGGGAAGCTTCGCCCGTGCTCCCGGGAGTAGTGCTGGCCTGTATGC
>JAYUVL010000267.1:0-4328 GCA_043754075.1 Cytophagales bacterium
AACAGTCGTTGGCCTACATGAACATCCATTTGAGGATGGCGTTGATCACCGTCAATACAAGGCTGAAAAGAATGGCGGGGGTGATACCCTGAACCTCAAAATCGTCGGAAAAGGCATCCACAATCTTGATAATGAGCACATTGACCACCAGCGGCAATAAACCCAGCGTGAGAATGCTCAGGGGGATGGATACAATCCCAAAAACTCCATATACAAAGAAGTTGATTACCCCACGGGTTACCATCAAACCGATGGCAGCAATCACGGCCCCTTTAATACCGCTCAGTTTAACGCCAGGGATGAGGTATGCGGCCGCAAATACGGCTACGGCATAGATGAGAAAACTCCAAATGAAACCCATATTGAATAAAGTTTAAGTTTGTTTCTATATTACGCGAAAAGTTACAATAAGTTTTGCTACAAAACACCATCTTTTAGTGGCTTGCCCCAATTTCTTGGAAATGCAGGACGGGTTGACGCAAAAGTTTGCCTCGGTTGTGGGCTGGGCTGCTCCCCAGCTTGACCTTAGCGAAGATCGGCCACCATTCAAAAAACAATTTTTTTGGCCCAACTCTTGTATTTCTGCCACAAATCTTAGCTTAGTAGTTACAAATAGAAAACCTCCCAATCCGGTGATATACAGGGGCGGAAAGCTAAGTATTTACTTTGTTTTATTAAAAATATACTATTTTAACTTCAATAAATGATAATATTTTTTTTATTTTTTAATTGGCCCGACCATTGTCTATTGAAAAATCATATATTTACTCATTAAAACATACTCACGTTACTTTATTTGATTTTTTGACCTATGATTGGGCGAATTTTACTTATTTCAGGTCTGTGCATTGTTATATTTATTGGCCAGTCTTTTGCACAGCGGCAAGTATCAGTGGTGAGTATGGCCAAGCCCGGCGAATCCCTGTCCATGTTGTACTTGGACTCTACCTATCAGCTCCATTTGGGCGTGGCGGGGTTGGACGAAGAAACGGTGGACTTTATGATGGAAGGGGCTACTTATCAGGCAGTGGGCCGGCCCGGCGACTACGCAGTCACTGCTACCAGCGAACTGGTAGTCGTCACCGCTTACCAGTACGGCAAGAAAATAGCCGTAGCAGAACTGGCCGTTCAAGATCAATATTCGGGGACAGGTGGCAGTGAGTCGGTCGATGAACTCCCGGAACAAATCGTGAGCATTGCCCAAGTATTTTCGGTTGAGCGCATTGACTCGCTTTACACCCATCTGCTGGCTTCCAAAATGAACTTGAAAGCTTCTGACATTCAGGTGCAGTTATATGATTTGGTGCTGGCCCGAGGCAAATTGCCGATCAGTACCTTTATCATTGACTTGAACCAAACTCAGAAAGCAAGCATTGAACCCTTTCGCGAGGATGCCAAGCCTGGGGATCGCCTCTTGATCGAGGCAATGGAGGTCAATATCAAGCTGGAAAGCGGAGAGCGGGAGACCATCAATTATGCGGCCTACCTGACCATCTACCTGAAATAGCTACGGTTCAACGATTGATGGAGTTTTACTTGCCCATCGCTTTTTTCCATTTATCTTGGTATTGCTGGCCGAGGCTGGTCAACATTTTATCCTTTAATTCCCCAAAATTTTCTTGCTGTTAAGTGCCCACGATCTTGCCGTCGACAAGGTGTGGATTTGGTCGCACAAACCAGTGAGGCTTTCGTAGATATGGGAGGTAATGATCACCGTTTTGCCCTGCTGCCGCAGCAGGTCAATGGCTTTATTGAACAAAAAGCTGGCTTTCAGATCAACGCCGTTGAACGGTTCGGCCAAAATGATTAGTGGCCGACTCCAACTCAAAGTGGCCCTAAACGCCAGCTTCTTTTTTGTCCCAGTGGAGTATGTGTCGGTCAAATGGGTGAGCGGTAGTTGGAACAAGACTTTGAAAACAGCAATGTTAAAAGCGGATTTTGGCGGAACACATAGCTCGTGGTACTCCTGCCCCGCTATGAGTGGTAAAAACAATGGGTTGTTTCCCAAAAGGCAACTGACCGGTAGTTGGGCTTTTGCCCCTGCCATTGCACCCTGATCGGCTGGTGGACTGGCTGGCCGCAGATCAACGGGAGCCGGTAGTTTGAGGTCCATTCAGGCTCACCAGCCCATGCACTTGGGGCCGACGTAGATAAACCCGCCGTTATGGCGGAGGCCGGGTAGCCAAAAATCAGGTCCGTGAGTTGGAGCAATGCCTGATTTGTTACAAAGATGGGAAAGCCCGCGCCGTATTGGATGTGTTCCGTGGCGCGGGCTGGTTGCCTATTTTTTCATTAATTCGGCAAAATACTGAAAAAAATAGGGGATGGTTTCAATGCCTTTGAAATAATTGAACAGGCCAAAATTTTCATTGGGGGAGTGGAGTGCGTCGGAATCCAGCCCAAACCCCATCATGATGGCATCGAGGCCCAGCTCACGCTTGAACATCGGGATAATCGGGATGCTGCCCCCTCCGCGCTGGGGAATTGGCTTCTTTTGAAACGAGGTTTCGTAGGCCATTTCGGCAGCTCGGTAGGCCAGGGAATCCATTGGCGTGACTATGGGTGCACCACCGTGGTGCGGGGTTACTTTGACTCTCACGCCAGCCGGGGCGATGCGCTGGAAATGGGCAGTAAACAGGTCGGAAATTTCGTGGTAGTCTTGGTTGGGCACTAAGCGCATGGAAATCTTGGCGTATGCCTTGGCGGGGATCACCGTTTTGGAGCCTTCACCCGTATAGCCACCCCAAATGCCGTTCACATCCAACGTGGGCCGAATGGTGGCCCCTTCCATTGGGGTATAGCCGGCTTCGCTGGTCAAATCATAGAAGCCATTTTCGGCCATGTATGCTGCGGGGTCAAAGGGAGCTTCGGCCAACGATTGGCGCTGCTCGCTGGTCAGTTCCTCTACTTTATCGTAAAAACCTGGAATGGTGATGTGGTTGTTGGCATCTTTGAGCGATGCGATCATCTGGCAAAGTACATTGATGGGATTATAGACCGCCCCACCGTAAATGCCCGAATGGAGATCGCGCGCAGCGGCGGTCACTTCCACTTGCAAGTAAGCCAGCCCGCGCAATCCAACACTGATGGAGGGGGTTTCATTGTTGATCATCGAGGTGTCGGAGAGGATGATCACATCGGCGGCCAACTTTTGGTGGTTATTGCGCAGAAACTCGGGCAATGAAGGTGAACCGGTTTCTTCTTCGCCTTCCAACATGAATTTGACGTTGCAGGCCAAAGTGCCCGTTTTTACCAAGATCTCGAACGCTTTGATGTGCATGTACATCTGGCCTTTATCGTCACACGCCCCCCGGGCAAAGATTTTGCCTTCGCGAATGGTCGGCTCAAATGGTGGCGTGTCCCATAACTCCAGCGGATCGGCCGGCTGGACATCGTAATGACCATACACCAGCACGGTGGGCAGGGCAGGGTCAATCAATTTTTCACCATAGACTACGGGGTTGCCGCTCGTCTGGATCACTTCGGCCATGTCGACCCCGGCTTCCAACAACCGATCACGGAGGAAATCGGCAGCCCGGTGAATATCTGGCAGGTACACTTTGTCGGTACTGACCGAGGGAATGCGAATGAGATCGAACAGCTCATGGAGAAAGCGATCGCGGTGTTGCTCTATATAAAGGGATGGCGTCATCTCGTAAGTAAATGGAGCGTAAATATAAATACTTTGCGCGATCACTTAAAAGTTTTTTGGCTAGGTGAGGGTCAAGCAGTAATTATTCCGAGTAATTCCTGAAATTAGTGGGCAGATAAACCAGATTTAGGAATTTGACGGCTGGCAAACCCAGACAGTTCATCTATATTTTGCGGTTACAAACTCATTTTCAAGCAAAACATTGAGTCGGCCTTGTCCAAAATGCAGACAGTTTATTTATTTTTTGCGGTTACAAACTTATCTATACCAATGAATCATTTTTTGCCTCTCCGCTTTTTGCTGCTTGCATTGCTTGCAGTGGCCTGTCAAGGCCAGAAAAGCCAGTCCGATCAGGACCTCACCACCTCGTTTACCCTCGAGAACGAGAAAATAAGCAAAGTTAAAAAACGGGTTTACAAAGCAGATGCCGCTAAGCCCGATACGCTGGGCACGAACTCGGCAAGCTTGGATCTGAGCTACCCGATCATCAATAAATGGGACAACGAAGAAGCCAAGCTGGCCTTCAATTTACTAGTGGAAGGGGTAGTGGACCAAGAAGTGCGCCAATACCAGAAAGATGGGGGCATTGGTACTGATGCAACCGACCAAATCGATACACTGCTATTGACCAAGGACCAAGCCAAAACTTACGTGGTTGGGTCATCCGCATTTGATA
>JAYUVL010000268.1:0-2617 GCA_043754075.1 Cytophagales bacterium
CGAAGCCCCGACGGCCAGCATCACCACCTCCACCGGCGGCAGCGTGATCTGCACGGGCACTTTTTTGACCATGACGGCCAATGTACCGGCCAACACCGGCATCCAATGGCAACGCAACGGCACCAATATCAATGGGGCCGTCACCCCTACCCTCTCGGTGATTGAAGCGGGCGTGTACCGCTTATTGGCGACCAATGCCACGGGCTGTTCCGCATTTTCCCCCCCGCTCAACGTGACCACCAGCGAAGGCCAACGCCCCACGGTGGCCATTCAGGGGCAGGTGTTCACTTCCAGCATTGCCACTGGCAACCAATGGCTCCGCAACGGCCAGCCCATTGCTGGGGCGGTGGGCCAGACCTACAACGCCTCCGAAGCCGGCAATTACGCGGTGCGCGTACGGGTGGGCGTGTGCGACCTTACTTCCGATATCATCGTGCTGACTGCCACCGAACAGGCCCCGCCCGTGGAGTATGGCCTCAAGTTGTACCCCAACCCTTCCACGGGCCGTTTCACTGCCGAGTACGCCAGTGCCCATTTTGGCGAGTTGCAACTGGTGCTTTGCGATCTTCGGGGGGCCGAAGTGGGCCGCTGGAAAGTGGACAAGCGCACTGAGTTGCTCCAGTGGGAATTCACCCCCACCCACTTGGCGGCGGGTATGTATGTGCTCCAATTGATGGAAAAGAACCAAACCATCATCAAAAAAATAATGATCACCCAATAAACCCTATCCCATGAAAATCTTGATCGTGACCGGTGACGGTGGCGAAAGCTACGAAACCCTCTATGCCTACCACCGGATGCTGGAAGCCGGCCATGAACCCGTGATCGCGGCTCCCTCCAAGCGCCGGTTGAATTTGGTCATCCATGATTTTGAGCCGGGCTGGGACACCTACGTGGAACGGCCCGGCTACGCGGCCGAGTCGCACTTGACTTTTGCCGAGGTGGCCCCCGCCGACTACACCGCAATCCTGCTCTTGGGCGGGCGGGCCCCGGAATACCTGCGCAACAACCAAACGTTGTTGGAACTGGTGCGCACCTTCCACCGCAATGGACAATGGGTGTTTGCCATTTGCCACGGCATCCAGATTTTGGTCACGGCCGGGCTGGCCCAAGATCGCTGTTTCACGTGTTATGAGCACGTGCGCTCCGAAGTGGAAATGGCCGGGGGCACTTGGTCATCGGCACAGGCGGTGCGCGATGGGCGGATCGTCACCGCCCAAACGTGGCAATCCCACCCCGAATTTTACCGCGAAGTGTTCAAGTGCTTGGGGGAATAGAGGTGGCCCAAGTGCCGTTGCCTACCAAATGAGTGCCAAGCAGTTTAGGCCAATACCAGCCAGACTGACGTGGTAGCAGGTTCAGTGCGCCTTTGCGGGAGACTAGCAGCCAAAAAAGGTTAAAAAAATTTGCTGGTTTACCAAAAATCCCACAACTTGCAAGGCCAAGATCCGGCAGACCTCCTGAGCTTCGTTTATTTCACCTTTTGCGTTAAGTAAACGAAGGGTTTGGGTGCCGTAGGCGCAAGGGTTGCATTTATTGGGATGTTATGCACAAGGCGTGGACAGACTTGTATTATGTGACAGGATTTGAATAATTTAATTTATAAACGAAGACCAATATGAAACTAAGGCTACTATTCACTTTATTGTTGTATTTGTCTTTTCTGCCTCAAAACATTGTTAATGCCCAAGAGACTGTGGCATTAAACGGGAAATTTGTTACGGTTAATGGAGCGAAAATTTACTATGAGGAATATGGTAAGGGTGAGCCATTGATCCTACTTCATGGTTTTGGTAGAACGCTAGCGGACTGGAAACCTTATATTCCTGAATTTTCAAAAAATTATCATGTCATTGCTTGGGACATGCGAGGACATGGAAGGTCAACCAATCCCGACACTAGCAAAGTTTTTCTTCATGCCACTGCCGCAAAAGATTTACTTGCACTTTTGGAAAAACTTAATCTGAAAAAAGTAAAGGCTATTGGACATAGTTCCGGAGGTATTGTCATACTGTACGCAGCAACAAAAGAACCCTATCGTTTTGAGGCGATTGTTCCAATAAGTGCACAAATGTACTTCAGTTTGCAAACTCGTGAGTTTATAAAGATTAACGCTAAGCCTGAAGCTTATTATGAATTTAATGAACTTGAAAAACAACATGGCAAAATCAAGGGAAGATTAATCGCCCGCCAGTTCTATCATTTCAATGAACTTTATGGCGATCCTTCTATCACACCAGACCAGCTTGGCACCATCAAAGCCGGGTCACTCATAATTCATGGTGACAATGATTTTGTGCCTGTTTCACAAGCCTGGGAAATATATAAGAGTATTCCAAATGCTCATCTTTGGATTGTCCCAAATGGGTGGCACATGCCTCATATGGATGGTGCGAATGAGACTGATTTTATCAGGAAGACCATGGAATTTCTAAAAGGTGATTGGAGCAAAAAGCGTTGACAACGATTTGTTGTATAATGACTGTTGACTAAACGCCCAGTGCATAACAAAGTGCATAATCAATGGCGGGTTTAGTATAAATTTGTAGTTTTAGTTTTCAAATTACGTTTAGTTTCGTGGGACAGTGAAGCACTTCGAATTCCCGCCACTGCTTAT
>JAYUVL010000269.1:0-3059 GCA_043754075.1 Cytophagales bacterium
GCAAAACTGTGGTTTTGGTCGGGTAAAGCACTAGGCCAATGGCCCAATGTTGTCTTGGCCCAAGCGCTGGGCCTCCACAATGACGGCCAGATCAGAGGCCAAATATTGGCCCCACAGTTGATATGCCTTTTCGGATGGGTGGATGCCATCAGCGCAAAAATAGCTCGGATCTTGGCCAAATTCAACTTTGGAATAATAGACCAGTCCATAGAACGCAGCCAATTGCTGGGCCCGGTGCCCCAATGCTTGGGCGCAAAGGCCCAAAACACCCCGCAATGGCTGGGGAATGGCCGGGAACTTCGCCACTGGCGGAACTGTGGCCAGCAGAATGGGCACTAGGCCCAGCGAACCTCGCAGGGTTTTGATCAGCGCGGCCAAACCATTGGCCCAATGGCTCGGCGGGTGCAGGCGGAAGGTGTCATTGGCCCCCAACGCCACCACCACCAGATCATACGATTGGCCAAACAACTGTGGCGCAAGGGCGAATCGGGCGGATTTGGCCGTGACCCCATTCTTGCCCAGGGCGGTCCACCAGACTGGCCGTTTTAGTAGTGCGGCCAAGTGGGCTGCGGTTTGCCCCGCCATGCCCACCGCGTGCGTGCTAGCCCCAATGCCCGCTACGGTGGACTCACCCAGCACCAGCAGGCGCAACGGTGGTTGACCGGAGGTCACACCTGCCCAGCCCTCGGGGCTACCCTCGGCCCCGGGCAAGCGGGCAACCCGTTTACGTACCCGGCGGCCCTGCCAGATCAGGACAGGAAATGCCAAGATCGCTAGCAACAAACTGGCTGGGTAGTACAAACGGATGCCGAACGGGCTAGCGGCAGTGGGATGTTGGCGGCGGAGTTTTTCCATGGTTCCGATCAGCGCCCGAGCTCCAAGACCGTGGCCGATTTGGCGGGTAGGACCAATGTTTGCAGATCGTCCACTTTGGCTCCGGTCAATACGTTCCGGCCGTGTTGGTAGCCGGTCATCAATTCGGCAAAACGCTTCGTTTTCAAGGTCTTGGGCTTGTCACTGTTGTTAAAAGCGACCAATACACAGTTTTGCCCATCGTGGCGAAAATATACGTAGGTGTCGTCTTCGGGCAAAAAATGGGTCAGCTTTCCGTGGTGAATCACGGGCTTGCCCTTGCGCCAAGTGGCCAATTTGCGCAAATAGTCAAAGGCTTCATTCTGAGCCGGGGTTCGTCCCTTGGGTGTAAACGCATTGAGGGGATCGCTGGACCAGCCGCCGGGAAAATCCTTGCGCACATCGGGATGGAAGCCGCCGTCGCCGGCCATCATGAGCTCCGTACCATAGTAGATTTGGGGGATGCCGCGCATGGTCAGCAGATAGGCCAGGCCCATTTTGAAACTGGCGGGGTTTTCCCGCACCGAGGTGAAATAGCGCGACACATCATGGTTGTCCAAAAAAATGACATTGTTTTCTGGCTTTTCATAGACAAAATCCTCGGCCAATACATGGTAGAGGCGGCTCAGGCCCTCGCTCCAGCCCGTTGGTTCGTTGAAGGCTTTGGTAACGGCCTCAAATACGGGGAAATCGGTCAGGCTGGGCAGAGTCGACTGATAGGTGTCACGGTTGAACGTATTTTTGAGCCAGTAAGCCGAAATGGCCGCTGAATGGATCCACACCTCGCCCACAATGTTGAACCGGGGGTATTCGTGCATCACCTCGCGCACCCAGCGGGCCATAAAATCCTTGTCAGGGTAAGGGTACGTGTCCATGCGGATGCCGTCAATGCCGCTGTACTCGATCCACCAAAGGGTATTTTGGATTAAATAATTGGCCAACAACTCATTGTTTTGGTTCAAGTCCGGCATGGTGGTATCAAACCAGCCCTTGGTCATTTGAGTGCTGTCGGCCTGGGAAGCATGGGGATCGGAAATAACGGCCAAGCGGTAGTTGGAGCGGGTGAACTCGGGAAACTGGTGGATCCAGTCTGGCGCGGGCAAATCCTGCATCCACCAATGGCTGGCCCCAATGTGGTTGGCCACCATGTCTTGGATGACCTTCAACCCTCGCCCGTGGGCCTGATCGATCAATTGCAGGTATTTCTCGTTATCGCCAAACCGACGGTCGACCCGGTAAAAATCGGTGATCGCATAGCCATGATAGGAAGAAGCGGGCATGTCATTTTCCAGCACTGGGTTGAGCCAGAGGGCGGTAGTGCCCAGATCCTTGAGGTAGTCCAAGTGGTTGATCACCCCTTGCAGGTCACCGCCGTGGCGGCCAAAGGGCGCTTTGCGGTCGGCTTTCTCCAACATCCCGGCGACGTTGTCATTGCTGGGGTCGCCATTGGCAAAACGGTCGGGCATGAGCAAGTAGATCAAATCGGCTTGATCAAACCCTTGGATCCGGTTCGTGGCCACCGATTTGGCCCGGATCTCATACTCAAGTGTTTTGGTGGCCCCACCCTGCTCAAACACCAGCGGCAATTTGCCCGGCTTCACGTCGGGGGCCAGTTCCAAGTTGAGGAACAAATAGTTGGGGTTTTCAGTACGGATGGTTTCGGCCAGCCTGACACCCGCATAGGTGATGCTCACTTTGGCTTGGCCAATCCCCTTGCCGTGCACGAGGATTTGCAGTTTGGGGTTTTTCATGCCCGCCCACCAAAAAGGCGGTTCTATTCGTGATAAATCGGGTTGGGCACGGGCACTCAGGTGAAAAAACGAAAGCAGGCTCATCAAGCAGAGAAAAATATTTCGCATGTGGATCGGTTGTTTTCCTAAAAAACAAAAGTAGGCTTTTTGTTTGGCAACCCCAGCCCCGGTCTATAAAAACCAGGGATGGCCCCGGCGGCGGCTCAGCGAAAGACTGGGCAACAGCAGTAGCAAACCAATACATTCCTGACTAGGTGACTACCAAAGCGGCTTGACGCAAAAAAAAATTTCAAGGCATTTGGATATTTTAAAAACATTTCCCAATTTTGACGGGCAGGAAGGGGCACTAGACCGGGCAAAACCTGGAGGCACCAACCAGCAATACCTGGCCAAAGTGATCGCCGAGCGACTTATCAGTCTGGGTTAACCCACCAATAAGGCAGAAATAAACGAAGG
>JAYUVL010000270.1:0-14953 GCA_043754075.1 Cytophagales bacterium
AAAATAAAAGTAAATATCGCATACTTTCAAGAAAAGCAAAATGGATATTGATGCCTTTTGGATCATACTAAGTGGGGCCTTGGTGGCCACTACTTGCAGTTTGCTGGGTTGTTTTCTTATTTTGCGCAAAATGGCCATGGTTGGCGATGCCATCTCGCACAGCATCCTGCCCGGAATAGTGATCGCGTTCTTTCTCACCGGTTCCCGCGACTCCGTGCCCATGCTCATCGGGGCGGGCATCTTGGGGTTGATCACAACTATGCTCATTGAATTTTTGCACCGAGTGGCCAAAGTGCAGTCTGATGCAGCCATTGGCATTACCTTCACCTCTTTGTTTGCCATTGGGGTGATCTTGATCGCCTTGTTTGCCGACCAAGTCGATTTGGACCAAGATTGCGTGCTATATGGCGAAATCGCCTACATCCCGTTGGACACGATTATCACCGAAGCCGGCACCGACTTAGGGCCACGGGTGGTGTGGATTGCCGGAGGAGTCCTGCTAATGGTGGTGGTTTTTATCCTGATCTTCTACAAGGAACTGCTCATCACTTCCTTTGATCCAGCCTTTGCGGCAGTCACCGGACTGTCCACTGCCACTTGGCACTATGCCCTGATGAGTTTGGTATCACTCACCACAGTCGCCTCTTTTGAAGCAGTTGGGGCCATTTTAGTAGTGGCGCTCATGATTGCACCACCAGCCACCGCCTACCTATTAACCAAAAAAATGACTGTTATGTTGTTTTTATCGGTAATTTTGGGTATTATAACCTCATTTGGCGGCTATTATTTAGCCGAATGGCTCGACGCATCCATTGCCGGAGCCATGACCATGGTAGCGGGTGGGCTGTTTTTGCTCGCCCTTCTCTTTGGCCCGGAAGAAGGCATTTGGCTAAGAAGACGATTGCAGCCCAAAATCAATGTCTAGCTTTTTCTCCTCCTTCCTTTTTTTCCGTTAACTTGCAACAAGAAATTGCTTTGCATAAATTGTTATTGGTTTAAATTGCTTGAAAAAGCAATGAAGTGACTTGCTTGAGCAAATTAATTGGGAACTACGTTTGGCTATTCAACTCTAAATCACGGACGAAACGCAACAATGGGTATTTTTGATATGTTTTCGAGCGACATTGCGATAGACCTCGGCACCGCGAATACACTGATCTTACACAAGAATAAAATCGTCGTGGACGAACCCTCCATTATAGCAATTGATAAAATGACGGGCCGGGTAATTGCCATTGGCAAAGAGGCAATGCTGATGCACGAAAAAACCCATGACAACATCAAAACTATCCGCCCGCTGCGCGATGGGGTAATTGCCGACTTTCATGCTGCCGAACACATGATCAGGGGAATGATCAAAATGATTGACACCCGGCGGAGGTTTTTTTCCCCATCACACCGAATGGTGATTTGCATTCCCTCTGGCATTACGGAGGTAGAGAAAAGGGCCGTTCGCGACTCGGCGGAGCACGCAGGAGCCAAAGAAGTATATATGATCCATGAACCAATTGCCGCCGCCATTGGAATCGGGATTGACATCGAAAAACCAATGGGCACCATGATCGTGGACATTGGCGGAGGTACTACCGAAATTGCGATCATTGCACTTTCAGGTATCGTGTGCGACCAGTCGGTGCGCACTGCCGGTGACGTATTCAACAAAGACATCTTGGATTACATGCGCCGGCAGCATAACCTACTGGTGGGCGAACGTTCCGCCGAACGAGTCAAAATCGAGGTAGGATCAGCATTGCCAGAACTGGACAATCCCCCCGATGATTTTGAGGTGCGGGGCCGGGACTTGATGACCGGGATTCCCAAGGTTGTCCGGGTATCGTATCCAGAAATTGCTTTTGCCATTGACAAATCGATCTCCAAAATAGAAGAAGCGGTGCTCAAAGCCCTCGAAGTTGCCCCGCCGGAACTGGCCGCTGACATTTATGAAAATGGAATCCATTTGACCGGTGGGGGTGCACTCTTGCGGGGGCTCGACAAACGGATATCGATGAAGACAAAGCTGCCCATCCACATCGCCGAGGATCCATTGCGGGCAGTGGTACGTGGAACGGGCATCGCCCTGTCTAGGATCAATTCTTTTAAAAGCATATTGATGACCTAGCCCTCTGGGTAAACAATCCCGAAGGTTCCACAGCTCCAAAAACAAATGCAGCAATTGCTCCAACTTATGGGCAGGTATCGGGTAGTTTTGACTTTTGTCGGGCTACAACTGATTTGCTTTTGGCTGATCATCCAACGAAACCGGCACCAAAGTGCCACTCTTTTTACTTCGGCCAATTATGTTTCGGTCCAAGGCTCACGCCTCAGTTCTTATGTGACGGAGTATTTTGGCCTTAAACAACAAAATGCTTCTCTGGCAGCCCAAAACAAACGTTTGCTCGAAGAATTGAGCCGATTCACCGTTAGCAATAGTTCCAAAGACAGCGTTCACCTGCCAGGCTATCAGTTTATAGTTGGTAAAGTGATCAATAATTCGGTGATGCACGCGGAAAATTATATCGTGATCGACAAAGGAAAACTAGCCGGAGTAGAGCCAGGCATGGGGGTGGTCGGTCCGGATGGAGTAGTGGGCAAAGTCAAAATGTGCAACGATTATTATTCCATCGTCTATTCATTTTTGCATCCCGCCATTACTATTTCAGCCAAGATCCCTAACAAGAGCATTCTCGGATCGGTCAAATGGGACAAAAAAGACTATCGTTTTGGCCAATTATTGTTTGTGCCACGCGACATCAAAATAGAAAAAGGAGATACCGTATTGGCTACCGGGTACAGCTCGATCTATCCGGAAAACTATCTCATTGGCACAGTGAGCACGGTCAGTTTGCAGGGAACAACTTCTTTCTTGGACATCAAGGTACTACTGTCCACCAAATTTGCTAGCCTAAACTACGTGTATGTCATCAAAAACCCAATCCAAACAGCGCTGGATTCGCTACAACAAAACGGTGCACCAGAACACCAAAAACAATGAAAAGTCCCTTCATTAGCCAAGCACTCAGTTTTATTATTTATTTGTGCCTACAGGTTTTGCTGGCCAAAAACCTAAACTTGTTTGATGTGGGCTTCTGTTTTTTGTATGTCTCCTTCTTGCTTCTTTTGCCTTTCGAGACTGGCAAGCTCCAACTCATGTTCATTGGATTTTTGATTGGTTTCTGTGTTGATTTAAATTATGATACCGGTGGCATCCATGCGTCCGCCTGTGTGTTGTTGGCATTTGCCCGCCCGTACATCACCAGCATCATAGTGCCCAGTGGTGGGTATGAAAATGCTATGAAGCCTTGGATGAGCGTCATGGGATCGCCTTGGTTTGTAAGTTACAGCGCAATCCTGATCACTATCCACCATTTGGCTTTATTCAGCATTGAGGCTGGAAGTCTCGAAATGCTTCCCTTTACGTTGCTCAAAGCATTGGTCAGTATTGCATTTACAGGATCGATGGTATTAATTTTTCAAGGTTTATTCTACAACAAATAGTCATACTCCTTGGCTCAATACCAGCAATTTTCATTGATTTTGGCGCATTGTAAAACTATTGTTGCATAATACTCATTAATTATTTGTTTTTCTGATTTGAAAATGTAGCTTTGTTGCTTTCAAATCAGAAGATCTGAATTCATAATTAATATCTCCCAATATAAACGCGCTATTTATGGTTAACATTTCACTTTCCGAAAAGGAAGCTCGTGAACTCGCAGAGTTCTACGAGACAGAATACAACAAATTACAACAGCGGATGAACGACTTGACTGGGATGCTGGAAAAGTTAAAAGGTTCAGCCCCTGCTGATGCGGCAACAGTTGAAACGAAAATTGTTGCGCCAGAAATTGAAGCTAAACTTACTGATGAACCAGTTGTTAAAGTAAAAAAGGGTCGGGGAAAAGCCAAGCCCAAGACAAAAGAAACAGTAGCAGAAGTAGCAGAAGAAACGAAACCAAAAGCTAGCCGTGGCGGATACCTGCGTTTGGATTATGAAAAGTTTATTCTGGAAGCACTAGAAGAGCGCGGCGAAGTGATCCACACCAATGAGTTTCAAGAACTGATCATCAGCAAGAACAAACTGAAAGGTGAATTGATCAAGAAAGCGGAAGCTGGTATTTCAAGGGCCCTGAGCATTTTGAAAAATCAAAAAAACCTGTTGACTTCCAATAAAGTAGCTGGTAAAGCAGGCTTGTCCTACGGCTTGGTGAGCTGGAACAACGACGAAAACTAAAACAATTCATTAGTGGCAGTTTTGAAGTCATTAAAAAAGGTGTTTCTGGTTCTAGTGACTGGAAACACCTTTTTTTATTGTCCGAGTGCCCGATCAACCAGTAAAATCGGTTAGTTGTTGCAGTTCCCGCTCAAACCCTCCCGAAAGAATGGGAAAACGGCACCAAGTTTTGGGATCCAGGTTCTTATCATCCAAATGGAACGACGGGGCATAACGCTCCCGTTTCCATTGGTTGCGGCACCACAACTGAAAAAATTTAGCTATCCAAATCTTCAATTGGGCGGGCGCATACTGCGGGTACTTCATCCGCATGAGGACAAAACACTCAATGGGCATTTTTTTATCGCGGATGGCCGCCTCCTCAATGGCATCCAACAAATCATAGGGCATTAAATCGTCCTCGTCAGTCTGCTTACTTTCGGGTGGACGTAGTTCAGCAGTAGGGGATTGATCGTTGACCAAGCCAAGGATCGGCAAGGGATATTTGCCATCGGGCCCACCTTTTTCCATCCACCGGAGCCACTGCCGCAAAAATGCCTTGTCAATCCCAGCAATGGGGCTGAGGCCACCAGAGGTGTCACCATCCATCGTGGCATAGCCAACGGCCGCCTCTGAGCGGTTAGAAGTAGATAAAAGCAAGCCCCCACTAATGTTGGTCAGCATCCAGATGCTTGGGCTGCGCACCCGGGCCTGAATATTCTGCAAAGCAATGTCATCGGTGGCCCAACTCAACGACCGTCCCAAAGCCTTGGCCACCATTTGTTTGTAATTTTCCACTACTTCGTCCACTTGAAGTTCGTAGAATTGGGCATTGACTGCCCTGGCCAGTTCGCGGGCGGCGGCAAGGGTCACTTCGCCGCTGTTGCGCGTGGCTTGGTAGGCTGTTAACAGCAGCACGTTGGCCATCTCTTCGGTCGTCTGGCACGCCTGCAATTGGGGCCAATAGGCCAGTTTGGCTTTGAACCCGGCCAACCCAATGCTCTCGACACCGAGTTTGATCATGAGCCACGCACAAGACACAATGGCTGAGGAATCGGCCCCGCCACTGAGCGATACCGAGAACCCCTTGGAACGGCTCTTGCGCATATAATCAAACAACCCTAAAGAGAGTGCGCGGGAAAACTCCTCTTCTTGTTTGCGGGAACTAAGCTCCCAAAGTTCATCGGTATCAGTGTTTGGCGCAGGGGAAATGTCGGGAAATTGAAAAGCCACATTGATGCAATTATCCTGCATTTGGGGAACATTGAACATCGTGCTGGACTGTGATTGGGCCATCCGCGACTCGGCAATGTCCACCACGGCCGATGTGACCAAGTAATCATGGAAAGAGAGCCGCTCGCCCACGGCCAACAGATTGCCGGAAGAGGCAATGAGCGTGCCCCCGTCGTAAATGGCACGCCCGGCTTCATTGCCCAGTAGGTTGGCGTAGATATACGCCGTGCCAAACGCCCGTGAACCTTCCAGCACAAATCGTTTGCGCACTTCCAACTTGTTGAACGCAAAGTGGCTCGCGCTGGGATTGAGCAGAACGTCAATGCCGTAGCTATACAGTTTGCGGCCCGGCCGGTTGGCCACCCAAGCATCTTCACAGATCTCAAACCCGATTTTGATCCCCCCCACATTGAAATGGATATCACCGAGCGGATAATGGGCCACCTTGCCCGTCGGATCGGGCAGGGCAACTACCACCTGCTCATCAGCGGGCCAAGGCGTGAACCAGCGCGGCTCATAGTGGATGCCATTGCCCGCCAAGAAACGCTTAGCCACGAAGCCCGCAATTTGGCCGTCCACCAGTAAACATGCTGTATTGAAAATTCGGTTTTGGAACATGAGCGGCAAACCCACACAAACTACCATACCTTGAGTGGCTGGCCGCAGTTCATGCAACAATTGAAGCGCAGTCTGGTGGATACCGGGGGCATAGAACGCATCTTCGCAGCCATAGCCGGTAATGCACAGCTCGGGCAAACAGAGAATAGTGACCTGCTGCTGACGGGCCTCGGCTATGGCGGCCAAAATATTGCGCAGGTTGTTGTCCCATGCGAGTGGTGTCTGGTTCAGCACAGCACCCGCTACTTTGATCAATTGCATATTTCGTGGAGAATTATGGATTACCTCTTTGAGCAGAACAATTTACTTGTACCATCACTTACACTTTGAGAATATCAAAGGTAAATAATAAAAAGTGTATAAAATATAATAAGAAAGATTACTTTAAAAGTATAGTTTAACAACAACACTATTGGATAATCTACAAAACAAATTAAAACATTACTTTTTATGTCTAACTTTTGTTTATTGATATTGCAGCATATCCGTTATTGATAAACTAGCACCAAAAAAAGGAAATTTCGGTACACATGCAGGTTTAACCAACTTATAAGATTAACTATTATAGGTATCAAAACGTTTAGACAATAAAACAACTGTAGATATGAATGACTTACTACTCAACGATGATTATCTGTCATTGGAATATTTGACCAATGCTGGAGTGCTCATGGAAACTTGGTACGGGTTTATGGACTATGCCCGTTTTGTGACCGTTACTCCAATCTTAATAAAAGCCATCAATGAACATCAAGCCCAAGCGGGGCTTTGTGATACGGGCCGGTTAAAAGTATTGAGCCAAGAGATGCAGGATTATCTATTCCATGAAAAACTGCGCAAATTGGCCAAAACGGGGCTTGCCTACTACGCGATTGTGCTCACTCAACAGCTTTATGCCAACCTGCGCTCAGAATCGCCTTCGATGCTGACCCGCCGGATCAATTTGGGCTACGTTGGACCGGGCATGGAAGTGCAATGCTTTGAGTCGGTTCGCAGTGCGGGGGCTTGGCTCAAAACAAAGACGATCGTGCAACAAGGCTTGGCAAACGCCTAAACCCCACTGTCTTCCTTCGTTTCCTTGCCCGGTTGTCAAATTCAGCCGGGATTTGCTGTTTATGCTATGGTGCAATTTTTGTAAGCCAGATAAACAAGTCAAACGAAACAAGTATGATTCTTCGCTTAAAGTCACTTTTCTTGCTCATTATTGCCATGGCTGGCCTATCAGCTTGCACAAGTGAACGTTCAGGGCCAGATACCTCGGGCATTGTGCTTAAACTGAACCTAAAACGACTTGATCAGCAGATTGTCAACCTCCAAACCAGCCAAGAAGCCAGCCAGTTTCTGGATGCCAATCCAATCTTTGCCGAAACGTTTTTGATGCGCAGCCGACTGCCCCACGATTCAATCGCGATCAATGAAGTGTTGAAACTGGGCAACAGCACTTACATTGATACATTGGCGCAAGAAGCAGCCGCCTATTTTGGTGACATGGCTGATGTAAAAGCCCAATTTGAAACTGCCTTTAAAACGATTAAATACTATTATCCCAATTTCAACCCACCAACCATCTACACAGTGGTAACGGGATATAGCAACGACCTGACGGTGACCGATAGCGCCATCTTTATTGGTTTGGACTATTTTTTGGGGAAACGCTCCCGCTACCGCTCGCCAGACCCCGGCTACATCATAGATCAGTACAGCAAAGAAATGTTGGTGCCCGCCACAGTAATGATGATTTCCTCCAAATACAATGAAGTGGAGGCCAGCAACCGCAGTTTGTTGACCCAAATGATCGCCTATGGCAAAGCGTACGAATTTACCAGCCAAGTATTGCCGGGCACGGCCGACTCGCTCATTATCCGCTATACCAACCAGCAAATGGTCGATTGTGAAGCCAATCAAGCCAACATCTACGCACATTTTGTGAGGGAGAACCTGTTTTTTGAGCCCAGCCAAGCCGCCACCAAAAAATATGTAGAACAACGCCCCGCCGTAGTTGAAATCGGATCCAAATGCCCGGGCCGCGTGGGCACTTGGCTTGGTTGGCAAATTGTGCGGGCCTACCTAAAAAACCACCCGGAAGTGACCCTGCCCCAATTGATGGTGCAGGATAACGCACAAATTCTCTTTGAGCAAGCCAAATACCGGCCCGGCAAATGACCAACAACGGTTAAAGAACCCCTTTGGTGCTGGGAATTCCCTGACCCGGCTGGCGTTGTACCGCCATTTTGATCGCTCGGGCAAATGCCTTGAAAGTTGCCTCGATCTGGTGGTGATCATTTTGGCCCTTCACCCGGATATTGAGGTTGCACTTGGCGGTGTCGGAAAATGATTTGAAAAAATGGTGGAACATTTCGGTGGGCACCCCCCCGACCCGCTCCCGGTGATATTCGGCTTGCCAAACCAGCCAAGGGCGGCCCGAAAAATCCAAGGCCACTTCAGCCAAGGCCTCGTCCATTGGCAACGCAAAATGGCCATAGCGGGCAATCCCGTATTTATCGCCCAAGGCTTGGGCATAAGCTTGGCCAAGGGCCAAGGCCGTGTCCTCAATGCTGTGGTGCTCGTCAATGTGGAGGTCGCCTTGCACCCGCAATTGCAGATCACAGCCTGAGTGTTTGACCAACTGATCCAACAAATGGTCGAAAAAACCAATGCCCGTCACTATTTCGCCCCGGCCGTCACCGTCAATGTTGAGCACTACCCGGATATCGGTTTCCCGCGTGCTGCGCTCCACCACTCCCACCCGGTTGAGGTGCGAAATCCCCACGGATTTGCGGGCATTGGCGCTGAGCAACTGCTGGATCGCTTGCCAATCGTTGGTACAAAGTACCGCCCGATCGTCTTGCAAACCGCCAATCAGGATTGCTTGGCAACCTAAGTTGGCTCCCAACTGCACGTCGGTGATCCGATCACCGATCACATAGGACTGGGCCAGATCATATTCCCCATTCAGATAATCGGTGAGCATTGCCGTGCCCGGCTTGCGAGTGGGTGCTTGCTCGTGCGCAAATGTTTTGTCAATGTAAATGGCAGCAAAATGGACACCCTCACCCGCCAACGTTTTTAGCATTTTTTCGTGAGCAGGCCAGAAAGTGGCTTCAGGGAAGGAGTCGGTACCGAGGCCGTCTTGGTTGGTCACCATCACCAACTCATAGTCACGCTCAGCGGCAAGCTGACGCAATGCCCCGATGGCACCCGGCAAGAACTCGAGCTTCTCCAAGGAATCAATTTGCTCATCGGCCGGTTCAACAATGATGGTTCCGTCGCGATCAATAAACAAGGCTCTTTTTTTCATTTCCATTTAACGCTTTGGATCAAAAACTTATTGTTTGCGCATGATCAGGGCAAAAGTTCCCTTGCGGCGATATTGCTTGGCCCGGTCTTTTGGGGGATAATATTTATAAACGATTTCCATTGGTTCCAACACCAGATCAGCATTGAACGAGCTGGAAAATGCTCCTTCGACGTTAATCTGGTCAAATTTGATTTGGCCGGCGAATGTTTTGGCCAAAAAGCTTTTCCAACCGCGCAAGGTTTTTAATTGGGGTTTTTGGGGCGAGGCAAATGGGGTACTGAACATAAAATACAAGTAGTACCCCAAAGTGCCGGCCAGCAAGCTTTTGAGCCCCCGGCCCCGGTGCAGTTTGAGCGGCACTTGCAGATCGATCAGGTGCACCATAATGCCACCCGGCTTGAGCATGGCCTCGAAGTGGCGGAACACGTCAAACATGGCCGGCTCGGGGATGTGCTCGATGGTTGATACACTGAACACCACATCATAGTAATTGAGCGGGATTTGGCTGGACTGTAAGTTGCCAGCCCGCTCAAAAATATACTTCACTTTGGGGTTTTTCTGCTGGAGGGCTTCGCGCTCGCCCCAGCGGCTCCACATTTCGGCCTCGCCACTTTCTACCCCAAAATCATCAATGACGTGAACTTCGCACCCAAAATTTTCGGCAATGTGCTGGGGCAGATCACTGTAAGCCCCTCCCACCTCTACCACCCGCATTCCTGATTTAAAAGCACAGTTCTTGAGGATAAACGGCCGGTTGTGGCCCTTGATCCCCCAATCGGCAAAGGGAATTGCTTCGTCATGGAAGCCCATCAATTCGGAAACGGTGCCCCAGCGCAATTGCTCTACAATCAACATTTGATGTTTGGTTATTAACAAAAAGATTTTTTTTCATGGGGGATTTGCCCCAGAACCGTCACTGGCGGGCAAAGGTAGGAAAGCAGGCGCAGATTTGGGCGTGTTGGGCCACCGCAAAAGTTGGGGTGAAAAACAAAAAAACATCCGGCAGAAACATTGCCGGACGCTGGGCTTGGTGAAGCGATGAGAATAGCGCGCGCTTGCCGGTTGGTTTTTTCGCAGGAGTGATCGGCTTATGGCTTTAAAAAATAAACAGCACGATCCAAGCAGTCTTAAATGCTGTAGGAAAAACAAATCAAGCTAGAAAACAAGCGTATTGACAACCATCCGACCTGCTTACTTTCCATCACTGCGTCTCAGCGTATCGACCCGCCTGAAATGGCCAAAAAAACAGCCCAAGGAATTGGCCTTGGGCTGTTTTACATTCAATACAAAGAGCTTCCCAACTTTGGCTGTTGGACTTGATCAAGGATCGGCTAATTCAAAAATTCATAGATGCCAGCCACGCCTTGGCCACCACCCACGCAGGCAGTCACCATGCCGTACTTGCCGCCCCGGCGGCGCATTTCGTTGAACAGTTGGACCGACAACTTGGTGCCGGTGCAGCCCAGCGGGTGCCCGAGGGCCACTGCGCCCCCATTGACATTGACTTTGTCCAGGTCCATGTCCAATGTGCGAACAACGGCCAAGGCTTGGGCCGCAAATGCTTCGTTAAGTTCAATCAAATCGATATTGGCCAACTGGAGGCCCGCTTGCCGGAGGGCTTTGGGCACTGCGGCCACCGGGCCGATGCCCATGATGCGGGGATCTACTCCTTCGGCGGCGTAGGCCACCATTCGGGCAATGGGCTTCAAGTTAAGTTCATTTACCATCCGCTCGGACATGATCAGCACAAAAGAGGCTCCGTCGGAAGTTTGGGAAGAATTGCCCGCTGTTACTTGGCCGCCCATGGCAAAAGCAGGTTTTAGCTTGGCCAAGCCCTCTAGGCTGGTGTCCAAGCGGGGGCCTTCGTCAGTGTCAACCACAAACGACTTGGTCTTGCGCTGCCCGCTTTCATCCACATAGGTCTCGCTCACGGTAATGGGCACGATCTCCTCCCGGAATTTGCCCGCTTGAATAGCGGCAATGGCCCGTTGGTGCGACTGCAAAGAGAACTGATCCGCATCTTGCCGCGAAATTTTATAATCGGCGGCCACCTGCTCGGCCGTGAGGCCCATGCCAAGGTAATACTCGGGGTGCTTTTCGGCAATCTTCCAGTTGAGGGCGGTTTTGTAGCCCGTGGTGGGCACCATCGACATGGATTCCGTGCCCCCGGCAATGATACAGTCGGCCATGCCCGCATGGATTTTGGCTGAAGCCATCGAGATGGCCTCTACCCCTGATCCGCAATAGCGGTTGATCGTCACCCCGGGAACGTTCATGGGCAAGGCCAACAGCGCGATCATCCGGGCCATCTGCATTCCCTGCTCGGCCTCGGGCACAGCGTTGCCCACGATGAGATCATCCACCCGAGCGGGATCAAAATTGGGCACTGAAGCCACCAAATGCTTGATCACATCGGCGGCCAGATCATCGGGACGAGTGAACCGGAAACCTCCCCGGCCAGATTTGCCAACTGCGGTGCGAAAGCCCGCGACAATATATGCGTTCATATTAAGGTTGTTTGAAATGCCGATTTTCAAAGGATTGGCTCCCAATTTTTGTTGTGGGCTTGATCCATTCTGAAATAAGGCGAAAAATTATTAATTATTCTGCTTGCATACAAATTTTGGGGGGCTTATTTTGGTTTGGCCGCCAGTTGGCCCTGGTAAGATCCCGGCCAATGGCCTAGTTTACAATCGGGGAGGTGTTTTACACCTTTGTTTTGTTCACCTCCGACCGATCGGTTGCAAGTGAAACCCAGCATTTCCGCCCCGCCAAACTCAAACAATCAGGGGAGGACGGTGAAGCCAAATCGATGCTGGTACAACTGCTCTCTGGTAGAGCCTCCTATTGGGAAAAATCAAAATTGGCCGGAAGGGTGAGGCAAAATAACTAATTGAAAAGCAAGTGCATAACCAAAAAAGCTCCGGGAGCATTACACTCCCGGAGCTTATATTACTCGCAATTCTTCAAACTCTCTCTGATGCTCCGGGTTTGGGAAATGAGGTCAGCCATTTGGGGGATGTCCTTGCCAAACTCAAACGTTACCCGTTTCACTTGCTTGCCATACGTAATCTCAATCCATTCTTGGCCGCCATCGGCACAATCGGGGCAACCGATCGTTTCGGGAAGTTGGCTAAAAACGGCAAAGTCCAGCGTTTGGCCCAAGTTTTCCCACTCTTGCCCGATTAATGTGCGTTCGCAGGATTTATCTTGAATATTTGACCGCCAAGCTTTGCGGTACATGGTGGCCTTTAGCGGGTTGATTTCCACTTCAGTGATGCAATGCCCCGCGCACATGCCAAAAGAAGTACCAGTTTTGACCAATATCAGCGCGTTACTTGAAGCAAGATCGATACTTTCCCCGCAGGTAAACGCACTAAAAAGTAAGACGATGAAATACAAGATTGACTTTTTCATTTTTTTAGTTTAAATGATTTGTGTCAAGACGAACGGATCGGCTGGAACGTTGCAACCGTCAACTGAACCAAGCCCAAAGTTGAAGGGCGGCCTCCCGCTGGTCACCACACAGGGCAGCCCACTAGCGCAAGCAAAAATAACCACTTGGTCATTTAGGGATGTTACACAACGCATTGCAATCAGAGTAGGGCAACAAAAAACCCGATCAGTCGGCTTTTTGCCAACTGGTCGGGATATCATTGTGTGACCAATCCAGTTAGCCGATCTCCACCACTACGTTTTCCGTCAATGGATGCGAGACACAAGTGAGGATGTAACCTTCGGTAATTTCAGATTCAGAAAGGCCCTCGTCTTCGTCCATTTTCACTTCGCCCGACTTTTTGTGGCCTCGGCAGGCGGTACAAAGTCCGCTTTGGCACGAGTAGGGCACATCCACTCCGGCATCAAGCGCCGCCTCCAAAATGGTCTTGGTGGGGGGCACGCTAACGATATACTCGTCGCCATCGAGCAAGATGGTAACTTTCTGCTCCACAATGCCCGAAGCTTTGAGCGTGGCCTCGTCCTTAACTTCCTCGGCAGTACTGCTCACAAAGCTCTCGCGGTGGATCCGTTCCTTGGGGGTTTTCAAAAAGTGGAGGGCCTCCACCACTTGATCCATCATTCCTTCGGGCCCGCACATGAAATATTCGGTGTAGTCCTTATCCAGTTTGGGCAATAGGTTGAGCACATTAATGGTGAGCGTTCGGTCTATGCGCCCATGATAGCCCAGCCAGTCCTCTTCGGCCCGGCTCAGTACGTGGACCACTTTGAACCGGTCCCCATACTTTTTCTGCATTTCCTCAATTTTTGCCTTAAAAATGATCGTGTCGGTACTGCGGTTGCCATAAATGAGCGAAACTAGGCTTTTGGGTTCAAAGAGGAGTACGCTTTTGGCAATTGACATCAGAGGAGTGACCCCGCTGCCGCTGCCAAACAACACTACGTGGCGATTTTGGGCTTTATTTGGTTCCAAACAAAAATGGCCCATCGGCTCCATAATGTCCATGTTGTCGCCCACTTTGAGGTGGTCGTTCAGGTAGTTGGACACCAAACCGCCCTCGACCCGCTTTATGGTCACGGCCAAGGTCTCGTCCACATTGGGCGCACTGCTCAGCGAATATGCCCGACGCTCGCTCTTGCCCTTGATGGGAACAATGAGGGTGAGAAACTGTCCCGGCTTATACTTCACCTTGGTAAACAATGGCTGCTTTAGGTGGATCGTAATGGTATCCCTTGTTTCTTGGACGATGTCCTTTACCTTGAGGTTATAAAATTTCATGAAATTGCCAACTTTAAAAAGTTAATGAACCGAATCTCAAAGGATTGCAAAAATAGGGATATTTCGTTGTAATAAAAGTAATGGCCAAAGATACCCCCGTCTATGATTTTCATCAAATCGTTTGTGAATTGAAATGGTTTGGTTAGCGGAACTACTTTGGGTTATTGATCGCCAAGCAAACTTATTCACGATGCCCATTGTTTGGTGAATAAAGGGTGGGCAACCTCAAAATCTCCTAAGCTGGTGCATCAAGCGTGAACAACCTGTGCCCAAATGGTGAAAAACGGGTGAACAACTTGGGGCCAAAGTGAATAGTGCTGCCAAGTGCGCTTTGTTCTTCACCGAGTACACCAAAGTATGCCCCGCTTGTTCACCGGTGGGAAAAAGGTGAATGGCGTGAACAACGTTATTCAACATCAAACGTTGGTGTGAATTACTGGTTAACTATGCAGAAAAGCAGAGATTTAGCATTCACGTCAGTGGTGATCAACTGTTGGCGCTTATTCACCAAGCGCGTTGGCGCACACTAATTCAAGCTGCTCACACCCTAATAAGAACAATAATGAAATGATGAAATCAACTTTTTTATTTTTTTTTATTATCTTGTGTGAACAAGTTTTTCGCTTCATGAAAACAGTCACAGTATTATTGTTGCTATGCTGGGCACTTGCCCCCACATTTGTCCATGCCCAAGACGATACCGATCTGGCCAATGAATATTACTCCAACGGGGAGTTTGACAAGGCGGCGACCTTGTACGCCAAAGTGGCCAAGAACAAAGATGCCGTCATCTTCATCCACAAAAACTACATGGATGCGCTGCTCAAGCTCCAACAGTATGACGAAGCGGAGAAGTACC
>JAYUVL010000271.1:0-2389 GCA_043754075.1 Cytophagales bacterium
CGTTTTTTGCGGCTTAGTCGCTGGCCAAGCCATGTCTCAAGACAAGATCAGTGAGGTCAAGATCAAGACCTCTGCCCAGTGTGACATGTGCAAAAAGCGCATAGAAAAAGCATTGGGACTGGAAAAGGGGGTTAAATCCGCCGTGTTGGATGTGGACAGTAAGGTGCTCACCGTGCAATACCGAACCGATAAGACCGATTCCCGCAAGGTTCAACAAGCGGTGCAAAGTGTTGGTTATGATGCCGATGCCCTCCCAGCGGATCCCAAAGCCTACAAAAAACTTCCCGACTGTTGCCAAAAAGGCGGTCATGATCACTAGTATTGCCCAGCCGTTAAGTTAATAGTCAGGCTCATGGGGCATTGCCCCGCCCCATGAGCCCGATGGTTTTTTAAACCCCGCAATGGATGGACTTTTTTGACAAGATTATTAGCCAAATATTCGCCACCAAACGCAAACATCCCCACCTTCCCCTGGTGGAGGAATCGCTGGAACGGAATGAGGCCTACCGCCAGCGCTATTTTCGTTGGCTCAATGAAGGCTTGCACCAAACCTTGACTTTTGAAATTTGGGAGGCTTGGCAACGAAAAAAACAGAAAGAACCGGCCGATTTTGCCGTTCACCTTTTGCAGCAAAACGGGGCCAACGGGTTTGCGATCTCTTATCACCCACGCATGGGCGAAAATGAGTTTCAATATTTTTTTGACCGGCTCAAAGACCGCACGCTGCAATTGGGTTATAAGCATTACACTTCTGATCGGCGGATATTCGACCGGGAAACCTACGTTGAAACCATCGAGAAGCACTACCTCAAGCCCCCTATTTCATTGGAAATGGAAGGGACGAAATTGAAAAACCTTTGCAATCAGCAATATGGCAACATATTGGTGGAATATGTGCTTGTGGACGGGCAACCGAGTTTTATCCGCTTCATGGCCAATTACTACGAAGACCACCTCTACACCAAAGTTTTGCACTTTGATGATCTAGTAAACCAAGTATTGGCTTGATTACCAGTGCTGTCATCTTTGACGCATTGCACCAATGTTAAACGATGTATCCATGCAGCAATCCACCCTGCTTCATTTGCGGATTCCCTTTTCCTTCTTTTTAGCTCCCATTTTTTTGTTTGCTTGGAGTGTGGCGGGGGAGGCCGTCAACTGGCAATCTACTTTGCTAGCATTTGTGGCGTTGCACCTTTTCATTTATCCGGCCAGCAATGGGTTCAATTCTTACTACGATAAAGACGAAAAAAGCATTGGCGGGCTGCGCAATCCCCCCCCGGTGAGCCGCGAACTGTTGGTAGTGTCTTTGGTTTTTGATCTGGTCGGTGTTTTGTTGGGTGCTTTGGTGAGCTGGCCGTTTGCGCTGGCCCTGTTGGTATATGGGCTGATCTCCAAGGCATACAGCCACCCGGCAGTGCGCCTCAAAAGGTACCCCATTTTGAGTTTGGTGGTGATCGCGGTTTTTCAGGGAGCATACACCTTCCTGATGAGCTACCATGCCGTAACTGGAGCCTCTGTGGCCGAACTGTTGTCGCTCAGGGTCTTGTTTCCGGCCGTTTGTAGCTCGGTAATGTTGCTCGGGTCCTACCCCATGACCCAAATCTACCAGCACGATGAAGATGCCAAGCGGGGCGATTTTACGTTCAGCCGGATGTTGGGCATCCGGGGCACTTTTTTATACACCGCCCTTGTGTTTGGGGGAGCCATTGGCGGTTTTGGTTATTATTACCAGCGCTTCTATTCTTTGCACGACGGCGTCATGTTTTTCGTGGCCTTGACCCCAGTCCTACTGTTTTTTCTGCACTGGCTCAATCTGGCGCTAAAAAGCCCGGCCCACGCCAATTTTAGAAATACCATGCGGCTCAATGCCGCTTCGGCGGTGTGCCTGAACTTGTTCTACGTGATTTTTTATTTTACCCATTGACCAAGCCGTCCCCCAAAGCTGCGCAACTAGCTTATTAGCAAGCTCGTGTTCGGTCTTGTTGGCCGGGCGGTACGCTCCAGCGGATGTAGGGAGGCTGGGTGGCCGATGTGCCCGTTCCCTACCCAAGAGATTTCTTGCGCGGGGAACGGGCTTGCAAGGCAAATTGATCCGGCGGGAAGTCGGAGAACTAATTGATTGCCCACGGGGCAATACTTCACCCGCTCGCCTTGGTAATAACCATAAAGATTTTGGGCAAAAGATAATATGGGCAATGCCACTAGGGCGATTGCAAGACAAAATGTTCTCATGTAAAAGATAGATTTAGGTTTAGAATTCGCTCACAGAATATACGATGGTAGAATTATTAGATATTTTTGGCACAATCGCAAAATAAGTTAATACTCCAGCCGCTGCCGAGTTGGCCCCCACGAGCTTTATTTGATAATAAACATTCCCACATCT
>JAYUVL010000272.1:0-2372 GCA_043754075.1 Cytophagales bacterium
CAGGAGATACAGTAAGTAGTAGAAATATACTTTTTCATGTAAGTAGATAAAAAAAGATAAATTGTAAAGAAATATGATACTTAAAAAGCCAAAATAAAAACCCCAATAAATATTATCATCAATAATCCTTTTTAAAAAGGAAGCTTCCTCCCAAATAAAGATGGGAAAATGTTTGACATCGCGCCCACTAAAATGTAGGTACATCCGGCGGGTGGCGCCATTTGGGGGCAAGTTGAACCGAAATGAGAAGTTGTACTCTTTGAGTTCGCGCAAGGAGAGCGGCAGGAGATCGCCGGCCCGGCGCACCTCAAAATTGCCAGCCGAGTCGACCAAGTACATTTCCACCAGATCCATGTTGGGGTAGGCCAACTCAAACACCCACCGCCTGTTGGGCAGGGTGGTCACGTCTTGCAAATCAAGTTTTAACCAATAATCGGCATTGTTGAACCCAAAGTTAAGATCCGGACTGGGGCCAAATTCGCGGTCATGGTCTCCTCTGATCACCGCTTGGGCCGACAATTGGTGGTGAGCGTCCACCAGGCAATAGACGTAGCTATTGAGCTTGACCGAGGTGGTTTTGTCGTTGAGCTGGAGGGTCGGCTGGGCCATTGCCGAGTTTTGGCTGATCAGCCAATAGCCGAACAAAAAAATCCCGTACAACTCCGGGGGCAGTAAAGGAGCTTTCATGGGCTTGAGCGACAGTAGTTTCCCCGAAGATACGAAACAGATGGGCATTATAAGGCGGGGGTCACTTATGCCGGGCCGAAACAATACTGCCCAAGGGTTTGGCCAAGGCCATCCGCTGGGCGGAGAGGTGCTGGTGTTGGAGGATCAAGCGTTGGATTTCGGCTTCGTCACCGGCTTGCTCGGCTTGGCGCATCAGCTCGAGCACCTCGCTTTCCAGTTTTTCGATAAACTGCCGTTTGAGGCGCAAAATGCTGTCGTGGGCATTGGTGAGCACATGATCCTGCTCGCGGGGAACTTGGATGGCGTATTTTTTTTCCCAATTATCGCTCACCACCCATTTGTCCACGGTCAGGTTGATCACCCTGGCCACTACCTCGGGCGATCCGTGGTTGATCAAGTAATCGGCATCGGGTTCCTGGCCCTGCAAAATGGCATTTTTGTACATTTCCAATATAGTGCGGTAGAGTGGCGTATGGATGTCAATGTCCTCGATTTCTTCAAACAGGTATTGCCAAAGCCGGATATCGGTTGCTTCATCGATGCACACATTCCCAAACCGCAGCAGGAGGCGCACACATTCCTTCTCATGGTTCTCGATCACCCGCTGCACTTTGGCCGCAAAGTTTCCCGATAGCATGACTCCCTCGGGCAGGGGCAGCTCGTCAGGCAGGCCAGTTTCGTCCAGCTCGGGCGTTGGGTAATAGTCGCCGCCCGGGTAGGGTTCTTCGCTGGGCAGGGGCGGATAGTCGTCGTGGAACTCGTGATGCCCCGATGGGTTGGTTTCGGGCCGGCTGCTGGCGCGTTCGCGCTCCCGGCTGGCCTGTTGCTGGGCCTTGAGCATCACCTTGTTCACCTCGATCATCAGGGTGTCCTCGCTGATGGCCAATAGGCGGCTGCACTGCTGGGTATAAACTTCACGCTTGATCCCGTCGGGAATTTTGGCAATGCTGCCCACCACTTCGTGGATCACCTTGGCGCGCTGCATGGGATCGTCGGGTGCGTCGCCGAGCAATAATTGGGTTTTGAACGTCAAAAAATCTTGGGTGGCCCGCTGGAGAAAGTCCTGAAAACGGGCCGGGCCATTTTTTTTGAGATAGCTGTCGGGGTCATCGCCATTGGGGAAGAGCAGGGCCCGCACGTTCAGCCCCTCGGCCAGCAGCAAGTCAATCCCGCGCACGGAGGCTTTGATGCCCGCAGGGTCGCCGTCGTAGAGCACGGTCACGTTGTCGGTAAACCGGCGGATGAGGCGAATCTGCCCTTCGGTGAGTGCGGTACCCGAAGAGGCCACCACATTGGCAACCCCCGCTTGGTGCATGGCGATTACGTCGGTGTAGCCCTCGACCAAAAAGGCATTGTCGGTTTGCCGGATGGTGTTTTTGGCCTGAAAAATGCCATACAGGGCCTCACTCTTATGGTACACCTCGGTTTCTGGCGAGTTGAGGTATTTGGGTTGCTCGTCCTTTTTCATGGTGCGCGCCCCAAACCCAATCACCTTGCCCGCCAGATCATGGATCGGAAACATGACCCGTCCCCGGAAACGGTCGTATTTTTTTTGCTTGCCCGCTTCTTCTTTGCGGATGATCAGGCCCGCTTTTTCCAAAATCTCCGGGCTGTAGTTTTTCTTGATCGCCTCGGTTTCCAGATCGTTCCAAGCTGGGCGGCTGTAGCCCAGCTCAAAAGCCTCG
>JAYUVL010000273.1:0-16441 GCA_043754075.1 Cytophagales bacterium
CGATATTTTTGACCAACTGGAGTCCAAGGCCCAAAAGCGCGGCACGACGCTCCAATGGGAGACCAAGGGCAGCAAGGATCAGCCTATTTTTGTCAATGCTGACCACACCCGCATGGGCCAAGTACTGACCAACTTGGTGGGCAATGCCATCAAATATGGCAATGAGGGGGGCACGGTCACCGTAAAGCTCGTCCCCGAAGGTGACCTTCTGACTGTGCTGGTAAACGATGACGGCCCCGGCATTGCCAAAGAGCACCTAAAACGAATTTTTGACCGTTTTTATCGGATCGAGAAGAGCCGCTCCCGCCAACAGGGTGGCTCGGGGCTGGGCCTGTCCATTGTCAAGCATGTACTGGAAAAGCACCAGTCGCCCATCAGCGTAACCAGCGAAGTGGGCAAAGGGACTACGTTCAATTTTCGGTTGAAACTGGCCAAATAGTCCCGGCGGCCAGTTACCACTGGTAAGCTATCGATGTTGTCCAAGGCGAGCGCTTACCTATTCCGGCAGACATTTTTATTGGGCTGGCAGTTGGCCATCATTTTGTTGGCAAAAGGCAGCACACCGTTGGTTTGATGTGCTGCCTTGCTGTACTTTAGGCATTCAAGCCCTTTATTTGCCCAACTTCATTTTTACGGGATCCCAGTTGATTATTTTTCGTTCAAACACGCTCAGGTTCGTCGCCAGGCAAGGCCCGGCCGCCCGCAGGCCAAAGGAAGGATCCTGCACTACGGGAGTGCCCTCCCGAATGGATTTGAACAAGTTGGCAAAGTGGTCGACCCGCTCGTCATAACCAGCCGGCGACTGGAACTTGGTCTCATTCTTTTTGGGCCAGGCGCGGTCGGCTTCTGAATATTTGGCTTTGTACTGCTTCTCAAACTCGGCTTGCACCTCAGTTGGGAAAGTGAACAAGGAATCGTAGCCACCAAAGCCGGGGGCCTTGGGCAGGGGCGATTGGGAAAGGGTGAAATCGTTCCAACCCAAGGTCATGGCCCCATCTGAGCCAATGATCCGGGTGCTTTCTCCCCCACCCGATCCGTCGGCAAAGTTTACTTGCAGGCAGACCTGAAAAGCTGGGTGCTTGTCCGTTTCGGGGTATTCGAGAATAGAGGAAACCACATCGGGCACATCGCGGCCATCTTTCCAGTAGCTCAACTGCCCGCTGGACATGATGCGCGTTGGCCCGAGTGCACCAGTGATGAAGTGGATGCCCGAAATTAAGTGGACGAACAGATCGCCGGGCACGCCGGTTCCATAATCGCGGTAGTTGCGCCAGCGGAAAAAGCGAGTCGGGTCAAACGGCACCTTGGGTGCGTTGCCCAAGAACCGATCAAAGTCCACTGTTTGGGGCGAGGCATCGGGCGGGATCGAGTATTGCCACGCGCCGAGTGAACTGTGGCGGTTGGTGCTGGCCACAATCATGTTCAGCTTGCCAATGGCCCCAGCTTCATACAGCCGTTTAGCCTCGATAAAGGCCAAACTGCTCACCCGCTGGCTGCCCACCTGCATCCTTTTTCCACTTTTTTGCTGGGCGGCCACCACGTCCAGCCCTTCTTGCACTTTGTGCACCATCGGTTTTTCGCAATACACGTGCTTGCCCTTGTTGAGGGCCTCGATCGAAATAGGGGCGTGCCAGTGGTCGGGTGTGGCGATGATCACCATGTCCACGTCAGACCGATTGAGGATTTCACGGTAGTCGCGGGTGGCAAACAAGCTCTTGCCAAATTTTTCTTTCGCTTGGGTCAATCGGCCCTCATACAGATCACAAATGGCCACCAGTTCAGTGCCTGGGGTTTTGAGGGCGGCCTGGGTGTCATAGTGGCCAATGATGCCCGCCCCGATCAGGCCGATCCGGATCTTGTCATTCACACTTATTTTTTTGTTTTCTTGTACGGGTGCTTGGAGCTGCACCACCTTGGCCATGCTGTCGGCAGCGGCCAGTCCAGTTGCAGCCAAGGCCGAAGCCCCGGCAGCTTTGCGGAGGAAGTTTCTTCTTTTCATGTTTACGTGTTATAATCGAGTTAAATATAAAGGACTTTTGGCAAAAATCGTGGTTTGCGGCCACAAATGGCCCGATGTCACCAGCACGCCGCACAACAAGAGCCCCATTTGCCAGCCAACGGTTGGTGGGTGGTAAATGGAGCTTGCCAATCAACGGCTTTTTTGTCAATTTTGGCAGCTTAAAGATCGATTCGCGACGGGGCCAGCCTCTAACCTTCCGCAATTGCCTACTTGAGATCATGCCGGGCCTAGGCCTCCATTTTTTCGATCACGATGGGCTTGATCGCCTGCTTTCTAAAATAGGCCAACATCTCGTTGACCGTATGCTTGGCCCCTCCGTCATTGCCTTGGCGGTTTTGCATTTTGGCCCTGTTGATCATGGCCATGTTGAGCGAAATATTGTCCAAATTGTGCCCGACACTTTTCTTGGTGGCTTTGGTCTTCCCAAAGAAGAAATCAACTAGGCAATATTGTACAAAAAACTAATATTTTTAAATTTATTTTACTAAAAAATCAATAATATGCGCAACAAGATTGCAGCTAAAGTGCACCCGTGGAAGGGAATGGGAAAAACAATTAGGGGAAAAGACGTAAATTGCGCTCCCAGTTTTTTTAAGAATTGAATCGACAAACAAAAACATGAAAGTAGCAATAGTAGGCGCAACCGGCCTAGTGGGTGGCGAAGTATTAAAAGTGCTCAAAGAGCGCCAATTCAAGTTTGACACGCTGATTCCCGTGGCTTCGGCCAAATCGGTGGGCAGCTTGGTGGAGTATGATGGGAAGACCTTTCCCGTCGTTGGCATGGACGAAGCCATTGCACTCAAGCCAGAGATTGCCATCTTTTCGGCTGGCGGCAGCACGTCACTGGAGCACGCCCCCCGGTTTGCCGAAGTGGGCACCGTAGTGATCGACAACTCCTCCGCTTGGCGGATGGATCCGACCAAGAAACTGATCGTCCCCGAGATCAATGCCCATACCCTGACCAAAAACGATAAAATAATTGCCAACCCCAATTGTTCCACCATTCAGATGGTGGTGGTGCTCAACCCGCTGCACCTCCGCTATGGAGTGAAGCGGGTGGTAGTGTCCACTTACCAATCAGTGACGGGGACCGGCAAAAAAGCCGTTGACCAACTGCTCAACGAACGCGCTGGCCAAACCGGCCCGATGGCTTATCCCCACAAAATAGACTTGAATGTGCTGCCCCACATTGATGTTTTCTTGGACAACGGCTACACCAAAGAAGAAATGAAAATGGTGAATGAAACCAAGAAAATCATGGGCGACGACAGCATCAAAGTGACGGCCACGACGGTGCGAATCCCGGTAATGGGTGGCCACTCCGAAGCCGTGAACATCGAGTTTGCCAACGATTTTGACCTGAGCGAAGTATATGAAATTTTGGGCACGGCCGAGGGCGTGATCGTGCAAGACGATGTAAAAACCAACCTGTATCCCATGCCCATGAACGCCCACGGGCGCGATGAGGTGTTTGTGGGCCGGATCCGCCGCGATGAGTCACAGCCCAACACCCTCAACCTGTGGATCGTGGCCGACAACCTGCGCAAGGGCGCGGCGACCAACGCGGTGCAAATTGCCGAATATTTGGTAAAAACCGGGTTGGTGTAAAACTTTAGCCCCGCCTCCCCTAGCCAAAAAAGATGGGTGGCCGGCTTCTGGCTCAGTGGCCAGTCCAGCGCTGGTGCAGGGCCAACACCTGGGGGATGAGCAACTGCTGGCCGTCATTGTGGATCACATGATCGGCAAGTTTGATCTTGTCCGCCTCGGGCATTTGGGCGGCAATGATGGCCCGGATCTCGGTTTCGGATCGTTGGGGATCGCGGGCCTGCACCCGGCTTATCCGCAGGTCGATCGGGGCGGTCACCACTACCAAGCGATCCAGTTCTCGGTGCGAGCCGGCCTCGATCATCAGGGCGGCTTCCTTGATCAAGTAGGGATGACCGGTTTGGGCCATGACCCACGCCCGGGTGTCCTCCCCGACCCGAGGATGGACGAGGCTGTTGAGCAACATCCTTTTTTCTGGTTGGCCAAACACGGCCGCCGCCAAGTATGCCCGGTCCAGTGAGCCATCGGGCAGATAGGTGGCCGGTCCAAAGTGGTGGGTGATCTGCTCGCGCAGGCGTGGATCGTGGGCCATGAGCCATTTGGCCCGCGAGTCAGCGTCATAGACTGGCGCCCCCAAGGCTTTAAAAATGAGACAGACCGTGCTTTTACCGGCTCCGATTCCGCCGGTCACTCCGATGATTTGCATAGTGTACCTTGAGTAATGGGGGCGATATTTCCGGGAAACGCAAGCCTTTGGGCAACAATTGGCTCGGGGCAACCAATGAGTCGTATTTTTTTAGCTCTTTGAAGTCCAATAGCACACGAATGTCCTCGGCCGGGGCCGATTCACCATCTAACAAAAAATATTTGACCATGAGCACTTTGGGTTGCACCCAGACCGAAGAATCGGCCGGGAACCCGATTAATTCAATCGGCACCACTGCCTGCTGGGGCGTAAAGTGACCCACTTGAAAACGAACGTCCACCTTGGTTACGTTGGCCCTGACCAACGGATTGTTTTGGCTGTTGGTAAAATTCAACGATAATTGATCATAAAAATTTTCACTTACCGATTGTTCGCTCATCTTTACCCATACCGTATCCCCCAGTTGGGCCAATAAACTGGCTGGCCCGCTGATCATGGTCTGGTCGGGGCTGATGTCGATACTGGAAATGATGCGATACCCATCGTCGAGAACTACGTCGGTGGGCCGGAGCTTGACCAGTACCGTTTTATCCACCACTGGCTCATAATGAAAGTGGATCGAGTCGTTCACAAAACCGGTAATGCTCAGTTCTCGCATGGCCTTGGCCAGCATGGGTTGGAGGGAGCGGGTGAGCATAAAGCGCACATTTAGTGGATTGGTGACCTCCAACACCACCGTTTCAACGTCCAAGTTGAAAACTTTGCGCAGCAAGTTCCAGCCCGTCCCCGTCACGTTGACTTCAATGTGGGACGGGGGAGGCACCAAGGCCGCTACTCTGGCTTGACGAGTTTCAAACCGGACGGGGTAGGGAATGACCGTACTGTATGATTTGTTGAGGGCGTTGAACACCCAAATGAACAAAGCCAATACCGCACAGGCCGATATGGCGCGCCAGTCCCAATTGCGGATGCCCCGCACTTGGGCATAGACTACCCGCCATATTACCGATCGGAACGCCAATTTCTTTTGGGCTTATCAATTACTTAAATCTCGGCCGGCTATTGTTGGACCAGCTTGCTGCTCTCATACGAAATGGAACTTTTTTCAAAACGCAGGCGAACGCCTTTATCGGCCTCGACCACGATCAATTTGTCTTCCAAGGCCGCAATTTTACCGTGCAATCCGCCCACGGTCACCACCTTGTCGCCTACTTTGAGCGAGTCCACAAAGGTCTTCTGGTCTTTTTGCTTCTTTTGCTGAGGGCGAATCATGAAAAAGTAGAAAATCAAGATAATCCCACCAATAAACAGCAGTTGGGTAAGCCAAGCATTGCTGTTGGCCGCTTGTAAAAGAATGTACAACATTTTCAATTGGGTGATGTTAAATAAAACACAGATGCGCAAAGTTATAAAATGCCTTGGTCATCTGGCCGAAAGTTTCAAAATACCGCAAATGCCGCGCTGATCTACGTATATTTGGCCATGTTCCCAGCACTAGAACCATCCATGGACGAAACCTTCACCCCCTCCTTGCTCAAAACGGGCCAAGGTGGGATCATTATTACCAAGGTTGACGATTTGCTCAATTGGGCGCGGTTGTCCTCCATTTGGCCCATGAGCTTTGGCTTGGCCTGTTGCGCCTTCGAGATGATGTCGGCCTTTGCCTCCGGGTATGATTTGGATCGGTTCGGGATCTTTCCCCGCGCTTCGCCCCGCCAAGCCGATGTGATGATCGTGGCCGGTACGGTCACTTTCAAAATGGCCGATCGGCTCCGGCGGCTCTATGAACAAATGGCCGAACCGCGTTATGTGATCTCGATGGGCAGTTGCTCCAACTGCGGCGGGCCGTATTGGCAACACGGCTACCACGTGGTCAAGGGGGTGGACCGGATCATCCCCGTGGATGTGTATGTGCCCGGTTGCCCACCCCGGCCCGAAGCGCTCATCGGTGGATTTTTGAAACTCCAGGAAAAAATTAGGCGCAACCAAGCCTCGGAGCCGGTGGCCATCCATCGATTGTTGGGCCAGCAGGTGCAAAATGACGGGAAGGCTTGATGCACGGCCAATTGGGGGGATGAGCGGATCTGCGTCTAGGCGCAGGCTGCAATCCCACTGGCTGACCCCAAAGGGAAAGTTCATGTTCAAAGAGCGTTGCCGGCGTGCCAGATCCAAAAAATATGCACCATTTCAAAGTGGTCATACCCCGATCAGTACGGTCCAGAGGTTGACAAAAAAATAGATCCCTAAAATCATTATATTGAATTACTTTTGATCTCGGAATCAGTTTTCGCAAACATCAATAAAATCTACTTAACCAATAAAGGGATGCGCCTAAAAGACAAAGTGGCCATTATTACCGGGGCTGGCCGAGGTATTGGCTTGGCAACGGCCAAGTTATTTTTACAGGAAGGGGCCAAAGTAACCCTTGCCGACATGGATGCCGGCGCGCTGCGAGAAGTCGAGCATACCCTGGAAGGACTGCCAGCGATCTATGTTTGCGCCGATATTTCAGATACAGACCAAGTGAAATCACTGGTGGATAAGACCGTGGAAGCTTTTGGCCGGTTGGACATCGTGTTTTGCAATGCTGGCATTGGGGGCAGGAACCACTATTTTTGGGACTATCCCGAAGACGAGTTTGAGATCATGCTCGATGTTCATGTCAAAGGCTCATGGCTGACCATGAAGCACGCCATGCCCGCACTTATTAAGTCGGGTGGGGGCAGCATCATCATCACCTCTTCGCTGGCCGGCCTGATCGGAATGCCCAAAGGGATTGCCTACTCAGCGGCCAAGCACGCGCTGGTGGGCGTGGCCAAGAGTGCTGCTGTGGAAGCGGCCCGCTATGGGGTGCGGGTGAACACGATCCACCCCGGCCCGGTCGAGACCGACATGGTGAGGATGCTTGAGGCGGGGATCAGCCCCAAGGATCCCGAAATGGGCAAAGATCGGCTGGAGAAAATGATCCCGATGCGGCGCTACGCCACCGTGGAAGATGTGGCCAACTTGGCCCTGTTCTTGGCCAGCGACGACAGCAGCTACATCACCGGATCGACGCACCGCATTGATGGAGGCCGTTTGGCCACTTAAGTTCCGGTACTCCCGTAACCGCCCGTGCCACGGTCAGTCTGGGGCAGTTCGTTTACGGGTTGCCATTCCACCCGCTCATGGCGGGCCACAATCAACTGGGCAATCCGCATTCCGGGGGTAATTGTGCACACTTGGTTTGATAAATTGACCAAGAGTACTTTAATTTCGCCTCGATAATCGGCATCGATGGTGCCGGGCGAGTTGAGCACCGTAATGCCGTGCTTGTAGGCCAATCCGCTGCGCGGTCGTACTTGCGCTTCGTAGCCCGGGGCCAAAGCGATGAACAGACCAGTCGGGATGAGGCCGCGCTCCAAGGGGCCCAAGGTGAGATCATCGGCCAAGTCGGCGTACAGATCCATTCCCGCCGACCACTCAGTTTGATAACCTGGCAGGGGATAACCAGAACGATTAACGATTTTGATTTGCATATAACATTCTTTCGCACCAAATTGAGGTTGAATGGATTCGCGAAGCTATTAAATTTGGTCCGTACATTACTTTCCTAACTGTGGCACAAATAGAAAACTTTCCAAGTGGTTCGGATGAATTGCAGCACCAGCTGGCCCAACTCGAAGCCGAGAACCAATTGCTCAGGACGGAGAACAATCAGCTAAGGCAGCAGGTGTATGGCCCGGCCAATGCCAGTGCTGATGCTTCGTTGCTCACTTCGGCCCAGTTGCTCAAGGCGGTGTTCGAGAGTAGTTTCTACATGCTGGTCGTAATGGACACCCATCTGTACATCCGGGCCGTGAACGAGCAGGCGGTACAAACCCAACATTTCTACTTTCAGCGCCCAATGAACATCGGCGATTACGCCGGCGACATTGTGACCAAGGAGAACCGAGGGCAGATCATCACCCAGCTCAACCAAGTTTTGCAGGGGGAAACGCTGCAAAGTGAAATGCGGATTATTGGGAAAACGGACAATAAAACCTACTGGTTTGAAATCGTAATGGCCCCGGTTTACGACAGCGATCGCACCATCATTGGGGTGTGTTACGGGGCCAACAATATCACCGAGCAGAAACTGGCCGAGGAGCGGGTGGAACAGCTCTATATGCAGGAGCAAATGATGTCTGAGGAACTGGCTGCCCAAAATGAAGAATTGAACCAAAATTTGGAGGAGCTGGAATCCACCCAAGACTTTTTGCGGATCCGCGAGGAGCGCCTAGAAAAACTTTACAATGGGACTCCCGCATTGATGCTCTCCATTGACCGCCAAGGTCAAATCTTGGGTGCGAGCGATTACTGGCTCGAGTTTTTTGAACGTGACCGGAGCGAAGTGGTCGGCAAAAACATGCTGGAATTGGTGCTGTCCGAAAGCCGGCCTGGTTTGGCCAAAGCCTGGAACCAATTTATTGTCACTGACCGCAGCCATATCCCGGAGTGTCTCGCCCTCAAAAAAAATGGCACCTTGGTAGAGCTGGCATTTTTGGCCGCCAGTGATTTGGACGAAAAGCGGCATTGGAACGGGCTGGTGGTGGCCACTGACGTGTCGTCCAAAAATCAAGCTGCCCGCAATGCGTTGCAGACCAAAGAACAATTACAAAATATTTTTGATAGTTTGGATAATGTTTTTTGGTCTTATGATACTACTAATCATAAGTTGCTGCTCCTTTCGCCGGCTTTTGAAAAATTGTTTGGGTACAAGACCGACATTTTCATGGACGACCAAAAGGGCCACGAACTGTTTTGGCAAGTGATCAGTAATGAGGACCGTCCCCGGTTTGACATGGTGGTGCAGCAGTGCTTGACCACTGGCAACGCCGCAGTGTTGGACTACCAGATCACCACTGCCGATGGCCAGACCAAATGGGTGCAGTCGAACGTGAAACCCTATTTGAACAAACAAGAAAATATTTTGCAGCTGGAGGGGATCACCACCGATATCACCTTCCGAAAAGAGGCCGAGCTAAAACTGGCCGAAAGCGAAAATAATTTTCGGTCGATTTATGAACAGGCGGCAGCAGGGATTTTTCAACTCGATCTTGCCCAAAATATCATTGGGGTCAACAAAGTATTTGGCAATATGCTGGGCCATACCCGCCGCACCGATGTGCACCGGCAACCGGTACTCGGGTTGATCCATCCGGAGCACCACCAAGAAGTGAGCGAAGCGTTGGAAAAGGTGATTTCGGGCCAAGAAGAAAACCTCAAGCTCGAGGCGCGTTTTTTGCCCAAAGACGACGGCCCAGTGATGTGGTTGCTGCTCACTTTTTCTTTGGTCAGGCACACCGATCATTCTCCCAAGTACGTGCTGGGCATTATGCAAAATATCAGCGAACTGAAGAAGGTACAGCAAGATTTGATGTTCAAAAATAACGAGCTGGACACCTTTGTTTACCGAGCCTCGCACGATCTCTTGGGGCCGATCGCTTCCCTGCGGGGCTTGTCCGACATTATGGACATGGAAGAGAACACCCCCACCATGTCCAATTATATCAGTCTGTTCAAGGGAAGTGCCAAGCGGCTGGACACCATCTTGCAAAACTTGATTGAGCTTACCAAAATAAAATCGGCCGAAATCAGTCTCCAAGAGGTGGAGGTGTGGCCCATTATCAAAGAGGGCATTGCCGCTTTTGCCAATTTGCCCGAGTTTGCCCGCGTGAAGATCCTTATCGATGTGCGCCTTACAAAACCATTCTTCTCCGATCCGCGCTTACTGGCCGTGATCTTCCAAAACTTGATCGAGAACGGGATCAAATATTCACGCAACAACATTTCAGACGGTTTTATGAATATCTTGGTAGAAGAAAACAGCGAAGAAGTGGTCAGGATCGTAGTAGAGGACAATGGGGAAGGCATCCCTAAAATGTCACTCAACAAGATTTTCAACATGTTTTTTCGGGCCACCGAAAGCTCCAAGGGATCTGGGCTAGGCCTCTACGTGCTCAAAAATGCGCTGGACAAGCTCCATGGAAGCGTGGATGTGGAAAGTGAATTGGGACGGGGGAGTCGCTTCACGGTGTTTTTGCCCTCCATTCAGCCCAGCTAGCGATTATGGTAATGTTGCTGAGTTGGGGATGTCCAATATATCGGCCAACTGCTGGAGCTGTTCCTCTTCTTTGAGCCGCATCTGCTGCTGCTGATCGGCGGTTTTATCCCCGAAACCCAACAAATGGAGCGTTCCATGGATCATCACCCGATGCAGCTCCTGATCGAATGGTACCCCGAAAATTGATGCATTGTCCCTTATCCGGTCCACACTGATAAAAATATCTCCTTCTATCACCCCCAGTTCATCTCCATTGTCAAAGGTAATAATGTCGGTCAGGGTATCGTGCCCCAAGTGTTGGACGTTCAATTGGTGGAGGTAGGCATCGGAGCAAAACACAAAATTCAGCTCGCCAGCCTGTTGCTGATGGGCCTCAATGGTGGAGGTCACCCATTTTTTGAGCACTGTTTTGTTTTTGGGCGAGAAGGTGAGATCTTCAGTAAAAAAATTGATTTTTTTTGTCATGTGCGGCCAAAAGCATCACTGGTGGAAAATTAAATTTTACTTGGCCGTTACCGCCGGATCGTCCAGAAAAAAGGTAAGTGCCACCGTGCGTCCCTCATCGCTGAACGCTACCTCATCGGCCAAGTTGCGCATCAAAAAAATGCCCCGGCCACCTAGTGCCAGCACATTATCGGGGGCAGTGGGATCGGGCAGGTGGTTAAAATCAAACCCATCTCCCTCATCATGGATCACAAAACGGATGTTGTTTTGGGCAATTTCCATGGACAGGTCCACCAACTTGTGGTTATCCAGTTTATTGCCATGCACAATAGCGTTGTTGACCGATTCAGTGACGGCAATCATAATGTTACCATAAATGTTATCGTCAAATCGGAACTCATCTTTTACATTGTCAATAAAACTTTCAACAATACGAATATTGTCAGTAATTGACGGTATTTGCAATCGCAAGGAATTCATAAGTTACGTCCTTTTCCCCACCGGTTGGGCAGGTCTAAAATAGTGAAGTATTGGGCCAAAAGTTGTTCACTCATTGATTTTTTTGAAATACTCATTCACTGCCTTTTTGTAATAAGGATTTAAGGAAGCGGGGATAGATTTGAGCAGTTCGATCTGTTTTTCTTTGGTCTTAAGGTAGTCTGAAAATTCGCTTGGGCGTTTCTTGGGTTGCTCTTTGGGTTGCTCGGCCTCGCGTTTTTCGTCCTGCTCACGTTCGCGCAGGGCTTTTTCTGATTCCAAGAGCCGGGTCAGGATTTCTTTTTGCCGCCTCACCGTTTCTTGGGTAATGCGCTTGTTGACCAAATCTTCTTCCGTTTTTTCCATTTCCTCGAGCAGCTTGCCCACGTCGCCACCGTCTCCTTTGTTGCCCCCATCGTTCTGCCCTTCTTTTTGGCCGGGTTTCACTTGCTTACCGCCCGTTGCATTTTTGAGGGCTTTGCGGATCAACTGTTGCTGAGCGGCCAACTTGGCCAGTTCTTCGGAAAGTTCGCGCCCCGACTTTCCGCTCTTCATCAAATCCTGCATTTGTTGGTTGAGCGACTTTTGCATGTCGCCCATTTGCTGGCCCGGCTTGCGTTTTTTGTTGACTATTTGTAGCCCCCCCATTTGTTGGCCCATGTTTTCTTGCATTTGGTGCAAGGTTTCGTCCAGCATGAGGGCCAAATTATTGATGCTGGTCATAGTCGCCTGTTGCCGCCCGGCAGCCACTGGCACATTGCGTTTCTTGAGTTCTTCCAAGCTTTGATCCATGGCGTTGTTCATTGCGCCCACTTCGCGGGTAACGAACGACTGGATCTGGAACACCCGTTTGGCCAAGGCCAGCAGACTGTCCTCGATCACTTTGGCGTTGTCCTTGAGCTTGAGCTGTTGCTGGCTGAGCTCGACAAAGCGTGGATCTTCTTGCCGAATGCCCCGGAACTGGACCATCAGGCCTTCTTGATCAAAGGAGAGCTTGACCAAGTTTTCCAAGATCTGCCGTAGAGCGTTGTAATCTTCCACTTGCTGTTGCTGTTCCATTGATTGCTGCATTTGTTGCATTTGCTGGGCCATTTGCTGCATTTTCTGGGCTGCTTTGCGCTGAGACTGCGACGCCTTTTCTGGCTGTTTTTGTTCCAGTTGCTCTTTGCTTTGCTGCTGTTGCTGCTCGATTTCTTTCTGGAGTTTTTCCAACTCCTCTTTGTTCATTTCCTTGGGTTTCTCCAATTTCTGGTTCATTTTCTCCAAGTTGTCCATCTCTTCTTGCAACTCCTTGAAATCTTGGTTCAGCTCTTCTTGCTTTTCCTGCAATTGCTCCAAACTTTCTTCTTTGGGCTCTTCCTTGGCTCCAGACTGCTCTTTTTCATCCTTTTTTGGTTCGTCGTTGGCCTGTTTGTCCTTGTTTTCTTGGTCCTTGGCTGCTTGTGATTTTTGTTCTTTGTTGGCTTGCTTGGGCTGTTTGTCTGCCGGCTGATCTTTAGCGTCTTTGTCGGTATTTTTTGGGTCTTTTTGGTCGCCCTTTTTTTCTAGCGCCTCTTGGGCTGCCTCATCCTTGCGGTTTTGCTCCTCCGCTTTTTTGTCGGCTTTGTTCTTGTCTTCGGCTTTGGCCTTTTTGTCGGCCTTGTTGGTTTTGTCTTCTTTCAATTCCTTGTCGGCCAACTGCTTGGCTTCTTCGGCCAATTCCTTTTGCTCTTGGCTCATTTGTTCCAGCTCTTTGGCAGTCTCTTTGAGTTTTTCGTCGAACTGAAGCTTTTTGAACATTTCCAGCGCCCGATCGAGTTCTTTCTCAATGTTTGCCTGCTTCTTCTCTATGTCTTCTAACGTATTTTGGATGTTCTGGTTTTGAAATTCTTGCTGGAGCAATTTTTGGAGTTCATCATAGAGGCGCTTGGTCTCTTCGTCCATGATCTGATCCATCAATTGCTGCAATTGCTCAGCTTTTTGGGCCATTTTTTGGTCGCGATCGCCAAATCGCTCTTGGCGTTCGTTGAGCATTTGGTTTTGGCGCTGCATCTGGCCGATGTCTTTCATCAACTCTTCTTTCTTTTTCAATATTTCCTCGATCGCCTGCCGGTCCTGCCAATTGAGTTTCTTCTTGCCTTTCAGCTTTTCTTGCACGTCGCTGAGTTCTTTTTTGAGTTCTTGGGCCTTTTTCAGGGCGCCTTCCATTTGGTTGGAAGTATTGGCCGCCGCCGATTCCATTTCTTTGGCAAATTCCCGGGCATCGGGCAGTTTAAATTCTTGAGTAGTGGTTTTGCTGCTTTTGCTGCCATTAATGCCGTCGTTGTCCCACACTTGAACGTGGTACTCCAGCTTGTCGCCCTGTTTTAGGTTGAGTTGGCCCAAGTCCACTTGGTGAAAATAGCTTTGGCTGATCACGTTGGGGTTGTGGCTCAGGTTCACGGTCTTGAAGCCTTGGCCCGTGGCGGCGTTGTCGCTCGGGCCCGAAATGCGATAGTGGAACTCGAGGCGGTTGATGCCGTAGTCATCGGCAATGTTGCCGCCGATGGCCAAATAGTTGTAGAGCGTCGTGTCGCGTTCTTGCTGGAGGGTAATGCTGGGGTATTCGTCGGGCACTACGCTCAGAAAGTACTCGATGGGTTCTTTGTTGGCACTGAACTGGTTCTTGAGGGTGATCGAGTACGACTCGGAGGTGGTGGCCCGTTTGACAAACTCAAACGTGTTGTTGCCTTTGTTGGGTGCCGCAACGGTCTCTTTGGCAGCCTTGAAGCTCAAGTCCACGCTTTGCGCTTGCTGTGTGTTGAACACCCAGCGGATCACTGTGCCTTGGGGAACAATCAAATTGCCCGTATTGATCAACTTTTCTTCCGCCTTGCGCAGGTAGGCCGGATAGGTGAGATAAGCCGTAAAATTGCTCAAGTTGGGGCGTTCCACTACTTTGATGGTGTAGGAAGCTGAATTGAAGCCCGAGGCCTCGAAGTTAAAGTCCATTTCTTTTTGGACTTTTTTGAACAGATAGACAAACTCGCCTTGGCCCTTGCTTTCCATCTTGAGGCGGCGGTCACCCATGAGCAGGTACGCTTCGTTGGGCACAGCGCTGCCCTTGGTCGTGAGCTTGAGTTCAAAGTCTTCGTTCTTGAACACTTTCAAATCTTGGTTGGCCAGTTGGAAACTGAAAGGGGCCTTGGGGGCAAAAGTTTTGGCGTAGTTGACAATGCGCGGCGTGGATTCGGTAAACAATTGGGGAACAAACATGAGCAGCACCAGCAACGCCAAAAATGGGGGGATCGCGTAGCGCAGGTAGCGGCGGTTGCCCTTGTAACTGACGGCATCGCTAAAATTGACCACGCTCAGGTTTTTGGCCTTTTGTTCAATGCTGGCCGTGATCAGGTCGGTCTGGGTGGAAGTGAGCATGCCCAATTGGAGCACGTTGAGCAGTTTGTCGCCCACTTCGGGGAAATAACGGCCTATCTGGCTGGCTGCCTCCTCGTTGGTCAGGGGCTTGTGCAGTTCCAACAGGCGCAATACTGGCACGGCGATCCAAAAGAAGAAAGTAGTGGCCGCCAAGGCGAGGAAGGAGAAAAAAAGTGTGGCCCGCAAAACGCTGCTAAAATTGCCAAAATATTCCAGGACATTGACGGCCAAGAACGCCGAAAGGAGGGCGGCACTGGTGAGCAGTACCCCTTTGAGGAGTAAATTACGGTAGAACTTTTGCTTGTAGGCCCGCAATTGGGCCGTTACCTGTTGATAAAAAGGATTTGCCATGACGATGTTGAGTTGGTTTCGGGCCACTTTCCGACTGGAAAAGTTGAAATTTAGGCCAAAAATTCCGAAACCGATAGGGCCAGCCCAGATTTTAACATTGTTTCAATGATCATGGCCCAGTGTTTCAGCGAGATTTGGCGATGGAGGCTTGACCCGATGGGCCAATGTGCTAAAAAACCCCCAGGGCCTCTGTCAAGCCTTGGGGGAATCTAAAAACCGAATCTCTCTCAATATCAGAACAAAACCGCTATCCAGTCTATCTATGTTTTAGCCAAGCTTAAACGTCATGGGGAGGACCATCCGCTGACGTACCGGGCGGCCCCGCTGTTTGCCGGGCTGCCAACTGGGGGATTTGGAGATGACGCGGGAGGCCTCTTCGTCGCAGCCGGCCCCAATTCCCTTGAGCACTTTTACCTCTGAAAGGCTGCCGTCCCGCTCAATGACGAACTGGACATACACCTTGCCCTCGACGCCCATGCGCCGCGCTTGTGACGGGTACTTCAATTCTTGTCTGACATATTGGTAGAAGGCTTCGTAGCCGCCAGTCGGTACGGCAGTTTCTTCCACTGTGATAAATGGCGCATTGACCACCTCTTCTACCATCGGCGCCTCAGACTTGTTGGGCTTGACCAATGCTACTTCGCCGGGCTTGATAGGCTCAAAGGCGATGGTCGGGTCGTCAAGCAAGTCTTCCGTGTCGTCGGGCACTTCCACGATTTCATACGTTTGCACTTTCACCACTGGCTTGGGGGGCTGGTGATCGGTGACGATTGTTTTCAATACCTCTTCGGGCGTGGCCTCCAAGTTGAACTGGACAATTTGGGTCTCTTCGGGGCTTTTCCACTCAAAAGCGGCCAGGACCAAAGCCAGGCTGATGGTCAGCCCGATGTTGATGCGGAGCGAGTAGCCGGCGCTCCAGTGGGGTTTGTGGTGATCCATGCGTAGGTTGGGTTTAAATTCAAGAGCATAATAAACCAGCCAAGGGAAAAGATACAAAGGGTGAAAAAAGCGTGGCGTTGTGCCGTTTGTAAGGATCCGAACGGCGGCGGGGTACAAACGGCAACTGGGTACAAACGGTGGCAGGACGCGGGGGCTTGAACGGCAGAAGGCATTCGATAAATCGAGTCCTGTCTGTTCAGAACATCTGGCGTGGGGATGTAGTCGCCCGTTAACTTATTTTAATTGAAGCTATTGCCCGATAGTGGACTGATGTTATTTTGCTTGAATTTAAGCAAAAAAGATGATAACTATCCAATTACCTAGAATGCTAGATGTGAACCTTTGTTGGGAAATACTACGCTCCATACATTGGGAAACTAGGGTGTATTGCCCCCATGCCCGTCGGGCCACAGTTTCGCACCGTTAACGCTGGGCATTGGTAGCAAGCTAGGCACAAGACCGTTTGCGGTATGTTACTTTCAAGAGAATTAAGTAAATTTATCTTATAATCCAGTAATTTTTTTCAATAATGAGTGCAACT
>JAYUVL010000274.1:0-12050 GCA_043754075.1 Cytophagales bacterium
GTTGGCCGCCCGGTGCCCGGCTTGGCGCAGGCGAAGGTGCAAGCTGGGGTGGCGGCGCAGGTTATCGCCCACGCAAAAAAAAGTGGCCTTGGCCCCGAACCTTTGCAGTTCGTCGAGCACAAACTCAGTTACCTCGGGGATGGGGCCATCGTCGAAGGTCAAATAAACTTGCTGGGTTGCGCTCGGTGGCCTTTTCCAAGTGAAGCCCGGAAAAATTTGCCGAAACCAAGCGGGGATTTTGTGAGGAACCATAGAGGCAAATTACACTTTTTTGCGGTAAGTTTAAGGAGGTAATTCTCACGTCAACCTGCTGCCATGTTTTTTAACCGAAATTTTTTGAACGCCCTGCTCTATTTGGCTTTGGCCGGCATGGTGCTGTGGGTCTTTTCTGATATTGTGGTTTACATTATATTGTCACTTATTTTATCCGGTATCCTCAAAACACCCACCAATTATTTGAGCTCGACGGGCTACAAGAGTTTTCGCTTGCCGCGCGGTTTGGCCATTTTATTGTCCTTTATAATCTTTGCCAATGTCATTTCCTTGTTTGTGCTGCTTTTTATCCCGCTCATCAGTGCCCAAGTGCAAGTGATAGCCACCACTCCCTATGATACTTGGTTCAATGGTGTGCTGCCCATGGTGGACAACCTGGAGCGGACATTGATCGATTTCAACCTGATCGACCAGCCACGGGGGTTTATTATGCTCCAACTCAAGTCCAGCTTGGTATCGGTGTTCGGCAAATTGCAGTTTGGGGAAATCATCAACAACATATTGGCCACCACTGGGAGTTTTTTTGTGGGGATTTTGGCCGTTCTATTCATCACGTTCTCCATTTTGTTCGAGAAGGGGCGCATTCGCCGCAACATCATTGCCTTGATCCCCAACAAATATTTTGAAGTGACCATCAGTGCGTTCTATAAAATTGAGAAACTGTTGTCCAATTATTTGTTGGGTTTGTTGATGCAGATCACGGCCATTTTTACCCTTACTTCTTTTGGGCTCATTGTGTCGGGCATCAACTACGCGGTCACCATTGGTCTGTTTGCGGCCCTGATCAACGTGATCCCGTTTCTGGGCCCTGCCATCGGGACTATTTTTGCCTTGGTCATTGGCTTGTCCACCGCTCCGGCCGAAACCGTGGCCGACGGGGGCTACGCCTGGGTGGTAGTCAAGATTTTTTTCGTTCAGGGCATTGTTCACTTGATCGACAATGCGGTGCTCCAGCCCCTCATTTTTTCCAAGAGCATCAAAACCCACCCACTGGAGATTTTTATCGTGGTCATTGCTGGGGCCATTTTGGGCGGGGCCATTGGCATGGTGGTTGCCATCCCGGCTTACACCATCTTGCGCGTCTCGTTCATCGAACTGCGGAAGGGCTTCCGCGAATACCGGATTTTCCAAACCCTGAAAACGAGCCGATGAGCGAACAGTCACTTTTGGACCGCTCGATCCAATAATATGACTCTGGCCACCGGCGAGCGCCCCGCTGTAATTTCATGGCAAAGTTGGTTTTGCAATTACACTGAAAAATAAGTGGTTTTAAATTTTTTGTATTTTACAAATCATTCAAAATCAAGGCAATCAATTCTCTAAATCGTTTAACTCACTTTGATCTTGGTATGTTTTCGGAAAACCACTACCTGATCATGCGCAAATCCCCATGCGCAACCAGGTTGCTGAACGGTTTCACTTGCTTTGGCCTCCTCCACGGCTGCCCGCCTTTATTTGACTTCTGCGGTTAAGTTTGCAACTTGCGGTCATTGATTCCTTGACCATGACCACCGACCAGCAACCCATTGATATTGAGTTCAATAAAAACGAAGACGCGCTCAAGCAGCAGCTTTTTCGCCTCAAAACCAAATTGGATAAAACCAAACTGGGCGGGGGCGAAAAAAAAATCGCGGCCCAGCACCAGCAGGGCAAACTGACCGCCAGGGAACGGATCGAATATTTGGTCGATCCCGGATCGGAATTTCTGGAAGTGGGGGCCCTGGCCGCCGACGGGATGTATGCCGACGTGGGGGGGTGCCCCTCGGCGGGCGTGGTCACTGGGCTGGGCTACGTCAGCGGCCAGCAATGCGTCATCGTGGCCAATGATGCCACCGTCAAGGCGGGGGCGTGGTTCCCGATGACGGCCAAGAAGAACCTCCGCGCCCAGGAAATCGCGATGGAAAACCGCCTGCCCATTGTCTATCTGGTGGACAGTGCCGGGGTGTTCCTGCCCATGCAAAATGAAGTGTTCCCCGACAAAGAACATTTTGGCCGCATGTTCCGCAACAATGCCATCATGTCGGCCGAGGGGATTTTGCAGGTGGCCGCCATCATGGGCAGTTGCGTGGCTGGTGGAGCTTACCTGCCCATCATGTCGGACGAAGCCCTGATCGTTGAAAAAACCGGAACGATTTTTTTGGCGGGATCTTACTTGGTCAAAGCGGCCATTGGCGAAAGCATTGACAATGAAACCCTGGGCGGGGCCACCACCCAATGTGAAATCTCGGGCGTGACCGACAACAAATATCCCAACGATCAAGCCTGCCTCCAAGCCATCCGCGACATCTTCAGCCGAGTGGGCGAGCAGCGCAAGGCCGGTTTCAACCGGGTGGCCCCGGCGGCGCCCAAGCTGGACCCGGCCGAACTGTACGGCATTTTCCCCGCCGACCGGAGCAAACCCTACGAAATGCTGGACGTGATCCACCGCTTGGTGGACAACTCCGAGTTCCGGCAATACAAAGAACATTACGGCCAAACCATTCTCTGTGGCCATGCCCGGGTGGATGGCTGGGCGGTGGGCATCGTAGCCAACCAACGCCGGGTGGTCAAAAACAAGAAAGGGGAAATTCAAATGGGCGGAGTGATCTATTCTGATTCCGCCGATAAGACTGCCCGGTTTGTGATGAACTGCAACCAGCGGCGCATTCCGCTGGTGTTTTTGCAAGACGTGTCGGGGTTCATGGTGGGCAGCCGGGCCGAGCACGGCGGCATCATCAAGGACGGGGCCAAATTGGTGAGTGCCATGGCCAACTCGGTAGTGCCCAAGTTTACCATCATTGTGGGCAATTCTTACGGGGCCGGCAATTATGCGCTCTGTGGCAAAGCGTATGACCCCCGTTTGATCGTTGCTTGGCCCACTGCCCAACTGGCCGTGATGAGCGGGGCCTCGGCCGCCAAAACGCTGCTGCAAATCAAAGTCTCCTCCATGGAGTCCAAGGGGCAAACCATCACCCCGGAGCAAGAACAAGCCCTGCTCAAAGAAATCACCGACAAATACAACGAGGAACTATCGCCCTATTATGCCGCCGCCCGCCTATGGGTGGATGGCATCATCGACCCGCTCGAGACCCGCAAAGTGATCAGCATGGGCATTGAGGCGGCCAACCACGCCCCCATCCGCCGGCGCTACAATGTGGGCGTGATCCAAACCTAAAACTTGGGGTAAGTTATCCGAACTCCCGGAACCCTACCAGCGGGCGCAGCCCCTGTGAGCGGTTCCAGAAATTGCCCCAGAACTCTACCAGCGGGCGCAGCCCCTGTGAGCGGTTCCAGAAATTGCCCCGGAACTCTACCAGCGGGCGCAGCCCCTGCGAGCGGTTCCAGAAGACACGGACAGCGGTGGGGGCTTCACCGTTAACCGGGCGGCGGCCGGGGATATCGCCCTTTCAGGGCTGGGGGCTTTGGTGGGCCAACCTGCCAAGGGCCGTGCCCTCGGCAAGAAGACATTGCCCTTTCAGGGCTGGTAGGGCATTCCCCCGGAACCCTGCCAGCGGGCGCAGCCCTTGTAAGCGGTTCCAAAAGACGGACAACGGTGGGGGCTTCACCGTTAACCGGGCGGCGGCCGGGGATATCGCCCTTTCAGGGCTGGGGGCTTTGATGGGCCAACCTGCCAAGGGCCGTGCCCTCGGCAAGAAGATATTGCCCCTTCAGGGCTGGTAGGGCATTGCCCCGGAACTCTACCAGCGGGCGCAGCCCCTGTGAGCGGTTCCAAGGGGGCGAGTAAGGGTTAACCACTCGGCCGTTTAAAGTAGCACTACCCAAATTCCGGGGGTCAGTTGGTTTTGTGGATAAAAAAAGTAAATTTACCAACCAGATCTCCTTCTGCACAAGTCATTTCGGGGGATACTGCCAACCAAACCCTCGGTATGCCAACGTTCTACTGGACCGCTTTTGCTTTTGTACGGTTTACCCTCGCCTTGATGGCGGGGATCGTGGGGGCCAGCCGTATTTGGCCGGATTTTGCGGGCTGGCCAGCGATTTTTGGGATCGCGCTCGGCATTTATTTACTGGCGTGGCTGGGTTTGCCCAAGGAATTTCGCCGTATTTATCGAACTGCTTTTGGGGCATTCGCGCTCAGCACGATCGCCCTGGGCGGGGCTGCCCTCACCCATGCGCACACTGAACGGCACTATCCACGGGATTTGTCACTATTGACCGACACCGTGCGCTATTACCGGGCCAAGATAGTGACGGATCCTCGCGAAAAACCGCGTACTTTTTCGGCCACTGTGGCAGTCAATGAAATATACAACGGCATCAGTTGGCAGCCGGCCCGGGGCAGGGTGGTCCTCTACTTGGCCAAGGCCGACTCGGGCCAGCAACGCCCCCGCTACGGCGATGTGCTGTTGCTGGCAGGCAGCCCGCAGCCGGTGGCCCCGCCCATGAACCCCCACGCTTTTGACTATCGGTCCTACTTGGCCAATCAACAAGTGTATCACCAGCAGTATGTCCGGCCCGCACAGGTCAAATGGCTGGGCCATGACCCCGACTGGCAAGTCATGGCTTGGTCCATTGCGGCCAAAGACTGGTGCAATGCCCAGTTGCGCCAGTACGTGGCTTCCCCGGCGGAGGCGGGCATTGCTTCGGCCTTGGTGCTGGGCGTAAAAGATGGCTTGGACAATGAAATCACCGAAGCTTACACTGCCACCGGAACCATGCACGTTTTGGCCGTGTCGGGGATGCACGTTGGGCTCATTTTCTTGTTGTTTGCCTGGCTCTTTGACCGATTCCCGGCCAAGAGCCGGCCTAAAATTGTGATTGCGGTGGTATCACTGGTTTTTCTGTGGGCCTATGCTTTTGTCACGGGGCTGTCGGCCTCAGTGCTGCGGGCCGTGGTGATGTTCACCATCATGATTTTGGCCCAAACCTGGGGGAAGAACACCAACAAGTATAATAATTTGGCCATTTCCGCCTTTCTCCTGCTCATTTTTGAGCCATTCATGTTGTGGGATGTCGGGTTTCAGTTGTCTTACCTGGCCGTGCTGGGCATTTTGTATTTGTACGGCCGGATTTATCGCTGGCTGACGGTGCCCACTCGCGTGGGGGATTGGATTTGGCAAGCCGTTGCGCTGTCACTGGCGGCCCAACTGGCCACTTTCCCGCTCAGTTTGTACTATTTCCACCAGTTTCCCAACTATTTTTTGTTGGCCAACCCGCCCATCATTTTCTTGGGCACGGTCGGGCTGTGGCTGGGCATTGCCTTGCTTGGGTTCAGTTGGCTGCCCTATTTGGGGGCCCTTTTGGGCTCGCTGCTAAAATGGACCATCGTATTGCTGAACCAAGTGGCGGGGTGGATCGAGGCCCTGCCGGGCGCATTGTGGGACGGGCTGCATCTCTCCGCGCCCGAGATGTGGCTACTCTACGCCATGATTGGCTGCTTGCTGGCCCTGTTCCACACCGCCAATTTGGCGTGGTTGCGCGCCGGCCTGGCCTGCGCGTTGGTGTTTTCGGCTTGGCAACTCATTGATTATCAACAACAGGCGCGGCACCGGGCTTTCAGCATTTACCACACCAACCGCCAAACCAACTTGGCTTTTCGCAGCGCCCGGGCGGGGGTCTTGCTGGCCGATTCAGCCCTGCTGCTCGATCGGCAACAACTCAAATTCAACATCGAGAACGATCTGGTGCAGGCGGGGCTATCGCTGGGGGGCATCCACTTTGCCAGTGGGGGCAGCCCCGTCCCCGATGTATTGGCCGTGGCCGAGGGGACCGGTTATCGGCTGTTGATCCGGCACGGAAAAAAAATATTGGTGCTGTCCCGTCGCCCGGCTTTTGCCCAGTTGCCCGCCTGCGATTTCTTGGTCATCAGCCAAAATGCGGTGCGCCGCTTGGCCCAACTGAACGGCTTGCAGTTCAAGCAGTTGGTGGTGGATGCTTCGTGCAGCCGCTACGTGGCCCAGCAATTGGCCACCGAAGCCCAAGCGGCTGGAATCGCCTGCCACGCCGTGCCATTGGCCGGGGCTTTTGGGGCGGATTTATCGTCAAGCCAGCTCAAATGACCTGAAAACCATGTACATAGGGGTCTTCGTCGTCCAGAAAAATTTGGTTGAGGCCGTGGACAATGGCCCAGCCCTCAATACTGGGCACGATGGCCGGTAGCCCGCCCACGGTGGTTTGGGCCGCGATCCGGCCCGTGAACTTGGATCCGATGATGCTCTCATGGATAAACAAATCACCGGGCTGGAGCTTTCCCTGCGCGTACCATTGCGCCATGCGGGCTGAGGTGCCCGTGCCGCAGGGCGACCGGTCGATCGCTTTTTCGCCATAAAACACGGCATTGCGGGCCGTGGAAGTGGGATCCAGCACCGCCCCGGTCCACTGGATATGGCTCAACCCTTGGATGGTGGGATTGTCGGGATGGACAAACGAGTGGGTTTCATTGACCTTGGCCCGGATTTCCCGCGCCCAAGCGATCAGTTGCTCGGCCCGGTAGTGTTCCAACCCCCGAAAATTCGGCTGGGGATCGATAATCCCGTAAAAATTTCCGCCATAGGCCACGTCCATCGTCAACTCCCCCAAGTCGGCACAGTGCACCCCAATGTTTTCGGCCGCCAAAAAAGAAGCCACATTGGTGATTTTGACGGATTTGACGCGCTGGCCGACTTGGGTATATTCGGCCAATACAAGGCCGGCTGGCACCTCGAGCCGCAGCACCCCGGGCGTTTTCGGGATGACCAGCCCGTGCTCAATGGCCACCGTGACCGTGCCGATGGTGCCGTGCCCGCACATGGGCAGGCAGCCGCTGGTCTCGATGAACAAAATACCGACATCATTGGCCGGGTCGGTGGGGGGGTAGAGGATGCTGCCGCTCATCATGTCGTGGCCGCGTGGCTCAAACATAAGGCCCTGGCGGATCCAGTCGTAGTCGCGCAGGAAATGCTGCCGGCGCTCGCTCATGCTATCGCCCACCAAGTGCGGGCCGCCACCCGCCACAACCCGGACCGGGTTGCCGCAGGTGTGGGCATCAATACAAAAAAAGGTTTTGGTAGCCATTGGGTAAAATCAGGTCAGTGCATTTCTTCGCCACCACTCACGTTCATGGCCTCGCCCGTGATGTAGGCCGCTTGGTCAGAGGCCAAAAAGGCACAGGCTTTGGCAATGTCCTCGACCAAACCGGGGCGGCCCAGGGGAATGTTGTTCTTCATTCGTTGCATGTACTGCTCATAGGTAAGCCCCAGTTTTTCGGAGAAAAATCTGTTCTGCCAGTCGCCCAGGCCCGTGGTGATATGGTTGGGGCATACCGCGTTGACGGTAATGCCGTGTTGGCCCAGCTCGATGGCCGTGGCGCGGGTGAGGCCCACCAGCCCGTGCTTGGACGAAGTGTAGGCCGCCGCATACGGAAAGCCCGACTTGGCTGCCTGCGAGGCAATGTTGATGATGCGCCCGCCCCGGCCTTGGGCCACCAGTTGCCGGGCGGCGTATTTGGTGCCCAAAAATGCACCCTTGAGGTTTACGTCCAGCACTGCGTCCCATTTGTCCTCGTCCATTTCGGTGACCAATTGCATGAGGTAGCCCACGCCCGCATTGTTCACAAAAACGTCAAGACTCCCAAAAGCGGCCACGGCTTGGGCCACCAAGTTTTCCACTTGGCCCGCCTGGCGTACATCACAAGGAACGACCACAGCCTGCCCACCGCGCCGCCGGGCTTCAGCCGCAATGGCTTCCATTTCTTGGGTGGAACCGATCGCATCAGCCGGGAAATCGGGGCCTTGGCTTTGGCCCAAATCGGACACCACCACGTTGTGGCCTTCCTCGGCAAAACGGTAAACAATGGCTTCGCCAATGCCCAACGGCCGGCCCGATCCGGTAACAATAACAGTTTTGGGGGTTTGTTTTTCCATGAGGAATTGGATATAAAAACGATCAAATCAATCATCCAAAATGGGCGAACCGTTGGCAGGTCGCCCGACGCGGCCTAGCCGCAGCGTTCGGTGAGCACAAACAGCGGGCCGTCGGCAAACTGCTGAAACTCGCCTGCCACTCGTTTCATGGTGTCGGTGCCCACCTCGGCCCCGAAGGTGTCTAGGTTATGGATGTCGATTATCTCGAAATACTGGTAGGGTGGGGGCGCATCGGAGCCAAACAGGAGTAGCGACTTGTACAATTTAAAATCGGTAATCGATTTCAAGCCTTTGACGGTCGGAATGTCCACCGCGTTGGCCCACTTTTCATATTCGGTGGCCGATATGCCAGCCTTGAGGTTGAATAGCACTATGAGGGTTTTCATGTTGGGGAATGGTTGGTGAAACTGAGCAGGAGGGTAAAGCTAGCGGAATGAGGGCAAAAAAACAACCTTGCGGTCAGGGTAGCCAACCGTTGGGGGCTGATGAGGCCAGCCAATCGTCCAGCCAGTTTGCCTACTGCCATTTGGTGTAGTGGACTTCCGACATTTGCCGCAATTTTTCGGCCGCCAGCTCGGGGGTGATGTCCCGCTGAGGATTGGCCAGCAGTTCAAACCCCACCATGAATTTTTTGACCGTGGCCGACCGGAGCAGCGGTGGATAGAAATGAGCGTGAAAATGCCACTCGGGGTAGTCGGCCCCATCGACGGGTGCCTGATGAATGCCAGCCGAATAAGGAAATGGAGCCTGAAAAAGATTGTCGTACTTGGTGGTCAATTTATTTAAAATATCGGCAAAGGCATTTCTCTCATCGGGCGACAACTGGGTGATGTGCTGAAAGTGGCGTTTGCTAATCACGAGGGTCTCGAAGGGCCAAGTGGCCCAAAACGGCACCACCGCCACAAAATAATTGTTTTCCAGCACCACCCGCTCTTTTTCTACCAGTTCCAGGGCCAAATAATTGCCCAATAAGCTGGTCCCATTTTTTTGGTGCCAAGCCCGGAAGTGCTTGGTTTCTTTTTCTACCTCGACCGGGATCGATTCGGTGGCCCAGATCTGGCCGTGGGGGTGGGGATTGCTGCACCCCATCATCTCCCCCCGGTTCTCAAAAATCTGAACATAATTGATATATTCTCGGCTACATAGCGAAATAAATTCAATGGTCCACAGATCGATGATCCGGCGGATCTCCTCGGGCGACATCAGGGGCATGGTCAGGTCGTGGCGGGGCGAGTAGCACACGACCCGACAAAGGCCGCGCTCGCTCTTGGCCACCAACAGATCGTGCTTGTTTTTGACCCGCCCCGGTGGCACTTCGGGGTGCAGGGCCGCGAAGTCGTTGGTGAACACATACGTATGCTCGTAGGGCGCATTGACGGATCCATTGGCCCGGGCATTGCCCGCGCACAAGTAGCAGTTCGGATCATGGGCCCGCACTTGGACGGGGGCTGCCGCCTCGATCTGTCCCTGCCAGGGGCGCTGGGCGCGGTGGGGTGATACCAGCACCCATTCCCCGGTCAGGATGTTGTAGCGGCGGTGCGGGTGTTCGGTCAACTTAAAAGGCATATTGGGCAAACAGTTAGAGTATTTGATTAGGTCAACATTCCCCCGTTGACGTGCAGCACTTGACCGGTCATGTATTTTGACAAATCGGAGCCGAGAAAAACCGCACAATCGGCCACTTCCTCCGGTGTGCCGCCGCGCTTCATCGGGATGCCCTCCTTCCAACTATCCACCACTTTTTGATCCAGTTGGGCCGTCATTTCAGTCTCAATAAATCCGGGGGCAATGGCATTGCAGCGCACATTGCGCGAGCCAAGTTCTAGCGCCACCGATTTGGAGAAACCAATGATGCCCGCTTTGGAGGCCGCGTAGTTGGCTTGCCCGGCATTGCCCTTCACGCCCACCACCGAGGTGAGGTTGATCACCGAGCCACTCTTTTGCTTCATCAGGGCCTTGGTGGCGGCCTTGGTCAGGTTGAATACCGATTTGAGGTTGACGTTCAGCACGCTGTCCCACTGCTCTTCGCTCATGCGCAGCAGCAGGTTGTCCTTGGTAATGCCCGCGTTGTTGACCAACACGTCCACCGTGCCAAAATCGGCCAAGAACTGGGCCATCAACTGTTCGGCGGCCACAAAGTCCGAAGCGTCTGAGCGGTATCCCTTGGCTTTGACCCCCAGGGCGGCCAGTTCAATTTCCAGGGCTTCCCCTTGGGTCACACTGGACAAATAAGTGAAGCCCACGTTGGCACCCTCTTGGGCAAAACGGAGGGCAATGGCCCGGCCGATGCCCTTGGAGGCCCCGGTAATGAGGGCATTTTTTCCTGCTAAAAGTTTCATTCGCGTTGTGATGGATTGGATTGGGGTGATCAAAAAGCGGTCATTTGCTTTTTTTGGCCCTTGCAAGGCCAAAAATACAAAGTTTGGGCAAATTACCGCCGGCTGTCGGTTGGTGCGGGCATCGGGCATTTGCCCAGCTTTGCGCGCTCCCCCTTTGGCAGTGGCGGCTGCCCGTTCATTTTGGACAAGTCCATGACATCCTCTGCCTCCGTTGGGTGGTGCCGATAAAACACCGCACCGGCTTAGCTTGCCCCACTTAGCGCATCTTGCCCGCCACCCGGTCAATTTTTTGTTTGATTTTTTGAAAAAACTGGTACCGCTGTTTTTCCGCCATTCCACTGATAGGGCAGGGCATCCGCCAAGTCAGTAAGGGCTTTGTCATTGCGTTTGGCAAAACTTTCCGCTCGGGCAAACTCAACATCCCCCTCAATGGCTACGTGATCCCGCACAGAGATGGCCTCCAAGCGGGGCTGTCCTTCGGGTTCAATGCCAAGAACTAAAGGATGGGCTTTATGGATCGGTCGTTTGCCGAAGCCCACCCTTTTACCAATTGGGTGGCTTCGGCAAAAAAAATCCAAATGAATAATTTTTTAGGCTTTTACGATAAAACCGGCGACAGATTACCCCGATTGGCTCCCGGCGGAACGGCGAAGGGGTTGCCCAGCCCCATTAATCTGCTGGCTCATCCAGCACGTAGATGTCGCGCAGGTTGCGCCCGTAGCCGTCGTAGTCTAGGCCATAGCCGACCACAAACTGGTTGCCGATCTCAAAGCCCGCATATTTGACTTTTACGTCCCGTTGGAGAGCTTCGGGTTTGGTGAGCAGGGCCACTATCTCCACCGAGGCGGGTTGGTAGGTGCGGATCTCGGTCAGGATCTCGGTCATGGTGATGCCCGTGTCCACGATGTCCTCCACCAACACCACGTGCCGGTCGCGGAGGTCTCTCTCAAAGCCGATGATCTGGTCCACCATGCCCGAACTGAGCATGTTGTGGTAAGAAGTGAACTTGACAAAGGTGATTTCCGAGATGATGTCCACTTCGCGCATCAGATCAGCGGCAAACATGAAGGCCCCGTTCAAAACGGCCACAAATAGCGGGTTTTGTCCTTGATAATCTTGACAGATTTGGTGGCCCAGCTCGGCAATCCGGCCTTGGATCTGCCCATGAGTGATATATCGACGAAAAAGTTTGTCTTTGACTAACATGCAATCATGATAAGTTGAATAAGCTAGACCCAAACATAATTGACTTTCCGCTACCACAGAAAAGCAACTCATTGAAAATCAATAAAAACCCATTAATCGGCTACATCAGCTTACCCTTTTTGGAAGCCATAACCATGGCCATTGTGCCCCACCCTCATTCTTTATTGGGGGTTTTGAGCACTCTCAGGAAGAAATAGCCCGTGGCCAAGGTGACCAAGAGTTGGACGGAGATCATAAGAATGAACGGCGTTGTTTCCATGGGAAAAAAATTGAATGATGACTAGTGTCTTTGACCTTGCTAAATTACGATTGAATCGGTTAAGCGCTTGGCGCAATGGGCCAGGGCACAAATTTTCAACCGGCCTGAGTGGAATTGACTAGCGAAGCCCGC
>JAYUVL010000275.1:0-10517 GCA_043754075.1 Cytophagales bacterium
ATTCTTGGCCAACACAAGATTTGGCTCTACTCTTTTGCGATTCAACCCCGGCTTAGCTTAATTTTGTCCAATGGAAGAAGTTCCCGAAAGTCAATCCAATTCTTATCTCCACCAATCGGCCCACCTCAACTATGGGTTTACGATTGAAAGGACGATGAAGCGGATAAAGCAAAACCTCCAACGACGTTTTAACAACCATCACTTTGGGGTAACGGTGGATCAGTGGGTGGTGCTGGATTGTATCCACCAAAAAGCGGCCCTGAGCCAGAACGAAATAGCCGAAAGTACCTTTAAGGACGCTCCCACCGTGACCCGGATCATCGATCAATTGTGCAGCAAAGGGCTAGCAGTACGCGATCCAGATCCGCAGGATCGCCGACGGTTCAATATTTCGCTCACTGAAAAAGGGCACAAGAAAGTGGCCCAAATGCAGCCCGTGGTGCTGGCTATGCGCCGCGAAGGTTGGCTTGGCCTAAATGAGGAAGACTACCAACTGCTAATGCGGGTTTTGAATACGGTATTTGGCAATTTGGATTGAATCCCCAGCCGGAGGACTAACCGCAAGTAGTTTTGCTGTATTTTGATAATCAGATAGTTGCCACGCTGTACAAATCTCTTTGGTGGATAAGTGCCAAAGCTCAAGCGGTGGCGAAAGAATTTTTTCCTTTCGCTGAGGCAGTGTGCCTGTAAAAGTAGTTGACGGACGGAACTGGGTCGCAACGCTTAACAACCAGGGCGATAAACGGGGGACGATCGCCGGAATTAGTGGGACTACGCTTTGGTCAAGTTGGACAGATGGTTCGCATTGGGTGTTTTTGTCCACATCCAAACGGGCAAAACAACAAATAGGCCTACCAGAGAGGCTGTTAAACCGCTGATTGCGCCTACCGCAAATGAAAACCAGAATACTTCTTTGTCACCTTCGCTCAAAAACGGGATAAGGCCCAGCACCGTGGAAAAGACGCTCATCAGAATTGGGTTAGCTTTTTGGAGCACGGCCTTGATCACATTCCGGTTAGATGGGCCGTGCTTGAACTGGTTGAAATCGCAAATCACGAAAATGCTGGCATTGACCACCAGCCCGCTCAAAAGTAAGAAAGCCGCATAGCCGCCTTGATCAAAGTAAAATCCGCCCCAGGCAAATGCCAAGAACAGCCCCACAAAAGAAATCGGGGTACTCAACAATATAAGGAACGGCTGCCGAAAGCTCTCCAACAGGATACAACAAAGGACAAAGATGGAGCCCAGCAAAATGGCCAGCAGTTCGTATTGGCGGCGGGCTTTTTCATTGCCCCACCAAGAAAAATTGCGCTCGGCTACTGAATATCCGGCGGGCATTTCTTGCCGCATCTCCACCAGCTTTTCCTCCAAAAACTTACTGCCAAAGTTACTGCTGCCAAAATAATCAAAAGATACCAGCCGCAGGTATTGGCGGTCTTCTTTGTGGAGGGCAGATGCCGTATTCTCAAACCGCAAGGAACCCACTTGCTTGAGGGCCAAACTTTTTTGCTGGGCCAGCGGGAAAATTTCATTGTGCATTTGAAAAGCCGAGAACTGCTCGGCCTGCCGATCGGAAACCCGGATGGGCAACTGTTCCTGTTCGTAGAAGGCAAACAAGGAAGGGTTATAGGGCTTGCTGCGCAATATGAGTGCGCCGTTGGCTTGGGCCGAGGTGATGCCACGCTGTTGGAGCGCGCTGTTGTCAAACACAAACACAAATTGTTGTGATTTTCTATCACCGTAATTCATTATTTCGTTGGTGTTCACTTTTTGAATGCGGGGGTGGCTGAGCAGCTTTTCGGCCAAGATGCCTGCTTGTCGTTCTAGTTCCAAGTAGTTGTAGCCGCGCATCTCGACCCGGAAATTGGCGATCCCTTCGTTGCTCTGGTTGCTGAACCCATCGCCGATGCCATACACGCTCCAACCAACACCTCCCCAGTCGATGGATTGGGCAATGAGGCGGCCTTTGAGCTGATACGGTAATGATGATTTTTCATACATCGGGGCAAAAGTGATGGCAATGGACGCATCGGTTCCCGAGTAAATTTGGGTAACAAATTTGTCGAGCCCGACCACTTGTTGCAGGTACTTTTCTACCCGCTCCATTACTTCGTTCATTTGCCCCAATGTGGTGCCAAAGGGCATTTCAGCATTGACATACAGCGTATTGCGCTCCAGCGAGCGATAGCCCGATCCCTCGTACACATTGTTCACAAAAAGCCGAAGGCTGCCGCCCAGCACTTTATTGATATAGGGCCGGATCTCTTCTTGGTACCATTCGTTGCCCAGGGTTCGGTTATACCATTCCCAGTCTTTTACTTTGGTCGGCAATAAAAAAACCGGTAGGCCAAAGGCCAAGATCAAACCTAGGTTGAACACTTTGCGGTAGCGGGCCATCCATTCAATGAGGTGGAAATAGCGCCTGGACCAACCCACTTGGCGGCGGCGTTTAGTAAAAGCAAGGTTGGTTCTGCGCGTGGTGGGCGGAGTCAAGAGCAGGGCATACATGGCCGGGGTAAAAAACAGGGCCACACCCAGCGACACCAACAAGTTGATGGTGATGATGAGCGAAAAATCCACCAAATTTTCTTTCTGATCGTCGGGTAACAGCAAAACCAGCAGCATCCCGGCCAAAGTGGTGAGGGTGGCGCCCAGCAAGGCGGGGAACACTTGAGTGTTGCCCTTGCGCCGCAGGTGGTCGATCATGACAATGGCATTGTCCACGATCATCCCAAAGGAGATCGTCAGCCCAGCCAATGAGTATAGGTGGACTTGGATCTGGAAAAAATAGACAAAAATAGTAGTGATCAACAGGTTGACCACCACGCCGGACACGAGGGTGAGCAGGTAGCGGAAATTGAAATGGGTGAGCAGGATCAGGCCCACCAAAATGAGGATGGATAGGCCGGTCCGGTAATAAATTTTATCCAGTTCCTCGCTGATTTTCTCGGTGGTGTCATACTCCAAAATGACGTTGTAGCCGGTGGGCAAACCAGCGGCCAAAGTGGTCATTTGACTTTTCAATTCCTTGGCCAGCACCAGTTTGTTGGCATTTTCGCGCGCATATACGTTGAGGCGCACCGAGTTCAATCCGTTGATCCGGAAATATTGCTGGGCTTCCTGCTCGCTGAGGTAGATCCGGGCCACATCGCGCAGCCGTACGCTGGGCGATAGCCGCAACTGTTCAAACGCCCGCAGATCGCTCAGTTGGTTGGGGATTTTGAGGAATAGCTGCTGGCCACTCTCGTTTTGGTAAATCCCCAATTCATGTTCGCGGCTGTGCAACTCCAAAACCTCGATGAGCCGTTGGCGCGTTATCTGGTGGGTGAGGAGGCGGTGCAAGTCATACTCGACGACCATCTCCTGGGGATTGGCCCCACTGATCTCTACTTCTTGCACCGAGCGGTTGATCGATAGGGGCGTTTTGAGCACATTTTCAATTTGGGCCTCGATCGAAGCGGGTGCAAAGGGCGCCGCCACTGAATACACCAACATGGGCAAGGGCCGCGTGTCGCGGTTGCTCTCGTAAATGAGCGGGTAGGAAGCATTGGGCGGCAAACTGGGGTAAACTTGCCGGATCAGGGCGGCCACCTCCAATTTCTTAAAATCGAGGTTGGCGTTCTTGTCCACCAGCAAGGTGATGGCCCCGCCATTATAGCGCGAAACCGAGGTAATCTTTTCCACATCAGACAACTGCGACAGTACATTTTCCAGCACAGCGGTCACTTGGTTCTCCACCAATTCGGGCGAGGCCCGGGACAGGGAATACATGATTTGGAGCACGGCCTGCCGCTGGTTGGGTTGCAGATCCACCGCGATGCCGGGCAGCAGCCCCAGCCCCACTAGGCTCAACAGGCCAAAAAGCATGAGCATTCTGAACGGGCTGATCATGGGGCGGGCACGGGGTTGGGCAGGGGCGGTTTGACCAGGGCCTTGTACATCAATGGCACAAAATACAACGCAGTGAGCGTGCCGATGCTCAGGCCACCGATAATGGCAATGACGAAGGGGCGTTGCAGATCGGCCCCCAGTCCGGTGTCGAACAAGAACGGGATCAAGGCCAGTACGTTGGTAAGCGAGGTCATCAGCACTGGCTTGAAGGTGGTGGCCCCAGCTTTGGCAATGGCTTCGTCGATCGGAAACTCGCGGCTCAAGCGGTTGATGGCATCGATCTTGAGGATCGAGTCGTTATCAATGATGCCCAGCATCACCACCAAGCCCATGGCCGACATCAGGTTGAGGCTTTCGTCCGCCAACCAAAGGGCCAAGAAACTGCCCATAAAACCCAGTGGCAGGGTAAAAACCACGATCAGGGGAAGTTTGAACGACTCAAACTCAATGGCCAAAATAAAATAAAGCAGGGCCACCGAAATGAACAAGATGAAGATCAACTGTTGTACATTTTTGCGATCTTCAAAATACAGGCCCACAAAGTCCACTTTCCATTGCTGTTGCTGCGCCAGTTGGCTGGCCCGGGCCATGAATGGCACTGCCTGGGCCGGGTCTTGCAAGCTCACACTGTGAAAAATACCGGCCTTGTCGGCGGTCAGGCTCCGATAATCGGTAAAAAAAGTATAGTCGAGCAATTGGGACAGGGGATACTGCCGGGTGCTGTCCAAATACAGAAAAGTACGATCCACCTTTTGCTGAAAACTGGCCGAGCCTTCGTAGATCTGAATGGGCAATACTTCGCCAAAACGCTTGATCTGGGTGATTTCCCGGTCGCCGAGCAAGTGCTGCACTTTGGTCATGAGCCGCTGGGGAGATACTTGATAACTGTTCAGGGCCGTGTAATTGGGCAGCAGGCGCACCTGGGTTTCTTGCACTAGTCCCTCGCCGCGCACGAGGGCGGGATAGGTGAGGGCCAAGCTGTCCACCACGGGCAGCAACCGATTGGACGGGATCGGTTCCAGTGGGTTGGTGTTCATGAAGCGGGCCTCCAGATAAGATTTTTGTTGTTTGAAGACCAGATCGAACGTATTGGGCGCATCGGTGATCAGCACCCGTGCTCGGGGATAGCGAGTTTGCAGGTAGCCGCCCAACTGTTTGGCAAAAGCCTCCTTTGCAGTTTGGCTGGGCAATAAAAAGTACATTTCGGTTTCTTGCAGGGTAGTGGGCGTGGCTCGGAGCAGGAACTGCTGCACGCCCACATCACTCTCGGCCACTTGGTAGGCTTGTTGGAAATGGGACGAAATCTGCTGGGTACGAGCCTTGTTTTGGACAATGTCGATGGCCTCGTTCCAATGGATTTTCAGGCTCAAATCTTGCCGTTGAATGTCGGGCAGCCCTTGCACAGGCAACAGTGCACCCAAGCCCAGGCCCGCCAGCCCCACCAAAGTAAGGACGGGAAATGCCACTTTGCGCCGCCGCCAAATCCAATTGAACCCTTTTTTGTAGCCTTTGAGCGTGGTCAAAAACACCCGATTGTCTTCGCGGGGGAGCAGGTTGGATCGTTGAAAAATGAGCACATACAGCATGGGCAGCAAAAAGAAAGACACCAGCAGCGAAGTGAGCAAAATGGCCCCCACTGCCACGGCCTGATCGTAGGCCAGTGCACCCGCAATGCCCCCCAAAAACACCAGTGGAATAAACACCGCCTGTGTGGTGAGGGCTGAGCTGATCAGCGGCGGGATCATTTCGGTCGTGCCCTGAATACAACTCTCCAACAAGGGGATGCCCTGCAAACGTTTTTTGCCGATGTGGTCAAAAATGATGATGGCATTGTCGATCGTCATGCCCAGCCCCAGGGCCAGCCCGGAGAGCGAAATGATGTTGACCGAGATGTTGCCCACGTAGAACACCAGAAAACTCATCAAGAACGAAGTGGGCAGGATCACCCCGATCAAGAACGGGATCCGGTAATTGCCGATGAACACAAACAGGATGAGGAAAGCAAAAAAACCACCGAACAGCAAGTCATTGCGCAGGTTGCCGATCCCGGCATCGAGCAGCACCGCCTGGTTTTGGGTCACATAAAACTGGGCCTGGGGGTAATCGATCCGGAACTGGGCCAAGCTCTCGTTGAACTGGCGCATCAGTTCGGGCATCTGGGCCTTGGCCTGCTTGTGGACGGTGATCGCCACGGCTTCTTCGCCATTGAAAAAGTGGAAGCCCTGGGGCCGCTGCAGGGTGTCGCGCACTTGGGCCACTTCGCCCAAGCGCACCACCTTGCCACTCGGGGTGTTGAAGGCAATGTTGCGGATGCTCGCCGCGTCCTGCAACCGGCTGACCAGTTGCAATAAATAGCGGTACTGGCCATCCTTGACCGAAATGGCCCCCAGTTCTTGGTTGTTTTGTTGGAGGGCGGTCACCAGGGTTTCCTCGTCCACTTGTAGGGCTTGGAGCCGGGCCTGATCGGGCGATACGAAAACGGCCTGCCGCTGCACGCCATTCAGATCCACCAGTGACACGCCCTTGAGGGCCTCAAGCCGTTTTTTGATTACTTTTTCGGCCAAGTTGGAAATCTCCAGCATTTTCCCGGGTTCTTTGGCCACCACTTGCAGGCGCACCACGGGTACATCCGAAGTGTTGATCCGGATCACTTGCGGCCGGGCCAGGCCCTTGGGGAGGCGGTTGGTGAGTTGGTCTATTTTTTCGTTGATTTCAATGTAGGCCAGTTCCATGTTGGTGCCGTATTCAAAAAAGAGCTCGGCCTGTCCCCCTTCGCTGTTGGCTTGGCTGGTCACTTCTTGCAAGTGGGCCGCCGTGAGCACGGCCTCGCGCAGGGGGCGCAAAATGCTGCGTTCCAGCTCGGCGGGCGAGGCACTGGGCAGCCGCACTTTGACCACGATCTGCGGCACATCGATGCCCGGCAGCAGCGACACCGGCAACTGCCACAACACCAGCCCGCTGAAGATGAGGGCCACTAGGAAAATCATGCCCAGGGCAATGGGGCGGGCGAAGAGGAATCGGAACATTGGCCTAACGATAATCCCAAAGATAGCAAGTTTTGGGCAACAACCCGCCAATGGTCACGGTTAGTCCGTCACTTTGGCCCAAAAAAATAGAATAAAAGGGCAGTTGGTCGCGTCGGTTCGTATCGTGGTCAATTTTTGAAAATGCCCAGTGGTATGGTTATCGGAGGTTGCCGTAATTTCAGCTGCTGCCCGGGGCAATCTCGGTTTTAGGAAGCCTACCGAGGTGCAGCGATAGTCATGTATGACTTGGTGGTGCTCCATGCCATAGAGGTATTCATTTGTTAAAACGTTCAGACCTTTGCAAAAAGTCTATTAATTAATTGATTATGAGTGGTTGATACATATGTAAAATAAATTTTATTGGCCGAAGCGAAATACATTACTTACTGGCCATAGCTTTTAAGGAACTTGCTCATCGCATAAATATCAGCATTGTCTAGGACAAAAGCATCTGATATCTTGAGGGACTTCCCCACTTTGCACACAATATGGGAACATCTACAGACAAACCATTGAAAATAGTAGTAGTGTCAAGCCTGCACAAAAGCGAATTTTTATAGCTTTGACGAACAGAATCGGCCAAGTTTTTTCGACACTCTACCATACTACAAACAATAAAAAAATTATCTTTGTTCGAGTAATGCGCTAAATAATCGTCCAAAATGCGAAAAGAAGCGCCATAACAGTCGCCGCAAACATTACTTGGAATGTATAAGATCATTTTTACCGTATCAGAATCGAGTAAATTGACCAATTTCTCTTCTGTCCCACGATAAAACACCTTGGCTTCTGGCATGATCGTTTGCTTTTGTAGCTTGCGGACTAAAGCAACCTTTTCTTGCAATTTACTAGCCTCGTCGTTAAACTCTATGCTTTTTTTAGCCCGATCGGTTGATGTGTTATGGTCGGGATTACCAGCGCATGACATCAAAAAAACCAAGATAGAGATGTGTAAATACCAGCAGAACAGATCACTTACTTTTAAACTTGGCATAAATTAATAAGGGATTATTTTGGGGATTAATTTTCTCGATGCCTATCTGCTTTATCAGCGGGCTAGCCTGGCCCTTGGCCGACTCGGCAGCAGCGATCCACTCGGCGGCCTCCACAGCAAAAAACACACCATCCTCGTCGTAACCTACGGGTGAATGTTCGTAGTCGGGCGGGAAGCCCAGCCCGCTGTTGCCCAAGTCTTCGTAGTGGCCTTGAGCCAGCCATTGCCTTCCGCTAGCCTTGTCCCAGTAAAATTGATAACGCCTGGTTCGGTATTCAAATGAAAATGACACCACCCGTTTGTTCTCGATAAAGCCATTGACCAATAGGCAATAGCGGGCTTCGGCCCGCACCGCATCCAAAAACTCCTTGACGTGTCGGTAGGGCTTGGCGAAAAGGACGGGGGAAAGGTTCCGGTCGCCAAAATCAATCACATAACGGCCCGATAGGTGCATGCCTCGATCTATTTGATAAATGGTGTCGCAAAAGGGCTGCATGACTACCAAAGTATCGTTTACCACCGAAAAACAGTTGGAAGCCTTAAGGTTAAGGTATTTGGCCCGGTGCGCGTCAATGGGCAGCCAGGCATGGGTACGTTTAGTGGCCATAGCATCGGTGGCCACTAAAGCATCGGCATTTTGATACTTATTGTTGCCAAAATGAAAAAAATACCGATTGTTCCATTTGGCAAAATATTGGGGAAGGGAGTCTATCCGCTGTTCATTCGTAGCTACATTGGTGGGTGAATAGGTAATTATCTTGTTGTCGGCAAGTATTTCTATCTTTCCCAAAGGATTGACCAGTGCGTCGCGAAAATGTTTAAACTCGCCCGGCCCTTCTCCTTTTTTGCCGATGGCACCTATGATTTTGCCATTCCGGTCTGCCAAGTACATTTGACTGCCCGCTCTAATGTAAAGCGTATCGCGTTGTACCTCGACCCAACTGATCTCGTCGATCAGCGGATTGCCCACCTGCTGCAAATTGACCACCGTCAACTCGGCAAAAAGTTGGCTCATGGATAGTCCAGGCGTTGCCTGCTGGGGGTCAATGAGCAGTTTTTTGATAGGCTGATTGGTTTTTTCATCTGTTTTTTGGCTGGCACAGGCCGATAGAAGGCCAAGCGCGAGGCCAATGAGATATAGATGATTTTTCATTTCTGGGGAGTTTGGTTGGCTGCCCCTGCAACTGATGCTGGGCAGCCTAATCAATGGTTTTAGTTAACAACCGTTTGCAGAGTAATTATCATTGTTGGTGTTTCCACAACAAAATTTGGTGCCAGCTTCGTTGCCCATTAATGGGCCACATTGGCCAACTGTTGGCTCTGTGGTTTGTTGGGCCTGGGCGTTCAACACGCTCATCGCCCCGGTCAGGGCCAATGATAGGAACATTACCTTGGCAGCTTTGCCGGCCCGGAAACTTTTCATCAGGTTTTTCATGGTTTTTGTAACGTTTAAAGGTGGATAAACGACTTGTGCGACAAACATAGTTGCCCCCCCACAATTCCTAATTTATTTTGTTAAAAATTGTTAATAAAGCCAATATTTTTTTGAACACTTCAAAAGTAGGCATTGATCTGACGAAAGACACCGCCCAAAGAAAAATGGCGCCAGTACCCTCCTTTTTTTTTGTGTTACTGAGCTTTTTCGGCCAAGGTGAACAACGTGCTGGAGAGCGCCTTCGTTGAGGGCGGGGCGGACGAAGAGAAAACGGAACATTGGTCTAACGATAATCACAAAAATAGCAAGTTTTGGGCAACAACCCGCCAAGGTTCACGGTTAGTCCGTCACTTTGGCCCAAAAAACGATAAATTGCAAGCCAGGCAGCAATGCGTTGATTTTGGTAAAGTGGCCTAAACGATGATACCTATTGTATCTGATCACATCCAAGCAGGATAGTTGGCATAAAGTTGATTGAATAGATTCACAAAGTTTGCTTCCGTGTATTTATGCTGGCAGCGAGCGGCAAAGGCTACCGTGTTTTGTTTATAGGATGGATTGGTAAGCAACTGATCAATTTTGTGGGCTATCTCTTCTTCGCTCGCGCGCCCCATGTCACCAAGCACCCCAAGCTGGTGGTGCTGCACTCGGGAAGCATTCCCTGGCTGATCCGAATCAAATGATAACGGAAAACAAAGCAATGGCACGCCGACGTTAATGGCTTCTTTGATGGAGTTGAGGCCAGCGTGGGTGACAAACAAATCTATTTGGGGTAAAAGGTTGAGTTGTGCTACTAGTTCCAGCAAAAACACATTTGCGGGCACGTTGCCAAGCAAGGGCCAAAACTTGCGTGATAGCGATATCACAAAACGAAAGGTAGGTTTCTTTAGTGCAATGGAAAAAATTTTCTTAAAAAACGCGATTACCTGTTCTTCATGGTGTTCATATAGGGTGCCAAGTGATACATAGATAATTTTCACTTGGGGGCTATGTTTCTTCTCCTCGATCAAGTTGGCAATGATATCTGGATAACGACTGTCTGCCAACTCACGTCGTGGTGGCCCAGGCAAGTATCCGATATATACTAGGATTAAAGTGATTTGAACAATTTATAGGATTGATTCCCTTGATTTTGAATAATTTGTAAAACCAAAATTTTTTAAACCACTTA
>JAYUVL010000276.1:0-8837 GCA_043754075.1 Cytophagales bacterium
CCTGGTCACGATCATCACCATGCGGGCGCCGGGGATGACGTTCTGGCGGATGCCGCTCCTCGTCTGGGCGAACTTCACGACCTCGCTGCTCGTCGTGATCGCGACGCCGTTCATCGCCGGCTCGCAGTTCTTCGTCATGTTCGACCGGGTGATGCACACGAACTTCTTCAACGTCGCCGAGGGCGGCTACGTGCTCGGCTACCAGCACATCTTCTGGTTCTACTCACATCCGGCCGTCTACATCATGATGCTGCCCGGCTTCGACCTCAAATCCCCGGCTTTCAAGGGTATCTTTTACGATTTTGCCGAGAAACTGCTCATCTTCTACATATAAAATTTTAGGACGGCTCATAGTTGGGTCAAACCTACTGGCGCAACTTTGGCAAACTTGACCGGATTGCTTTTTTGGTTTCTCGGCAAATGTACTTTAAAACAACTACCTTTCCCCAGTTGGCTTTCTACTCCGATATAGCCCCCGTGTTGCTTTACCACTCCCGCCACATAGCTAAGGCCCAGCCCGTACCCTTTGTTGTTGTGCACATCGCCGGAGGGCACCCGGAAAAACTTTTCAAATATCTTGGCATGATATTCGGCCGGGATGCCCATGCCATTGTCACTAATGGAGAGGATTAAGTGGTCGGGCAATGCCTCTAGGGAAATGATTATTTTGGGATTTGTCTCGGTGTATTTGAGGGCATTTTCCAATAGATTGTAAAATACGTTGGTTAAATGCACCAAGTCGCCATAGAGGTAAAAATCATCGCCGCTTTCACAAAACTCCACTTCGGCCCCCACCCGCTCAAACTGCAATTTCATGGAAGACAGCACCCGGTCGGCCAAGTGCCGGAACTCAATGTGCTCTATTTGGAGGGCAATGCCTTTTTGCTCAAATACTGCGGTTTTCATGATCTTGTCTACCAACAAGCTCAATCGCTGAAGTTCTTGCTTGGAAATGGCCAAGTACTCGCGGGTCAGTTCGGGGTTGGCCAGGCCGTTGAAGTTGCTCAAGGCTTCCAAGGCCACGCCCACAGTGGTCACGGGCGTTTTGAGTTCGTGGGTCACATTGCTGATAAACTCATTTTTGAGGTTGGTCAGTCGCTGCTGCTGGCGCAAGGTGCGATACACCACATAAAACGCGCTCACCGTGATCAGGGTGAGGAAGAGGGAGAAGAGGATTTCGGGAACCATCTTGCTGAGCACATATTTCAAGGGGCTGGAGAAGAGGGCGAAATGGCCCCCGATGGGCGACGGAGGGATGAATCGGGGCACAATAAAACCTTCCGCCGGTTGCTCCATCTCGACAAAGCCTTGGTCTTTGGCTTTCAGGGACGGGGTGGCATACTGCACCGTAAACGGGAGGGAGATTCCCACACTGTCCAGCCCTTTCTGAAATTTGGCCCGGATCGCGTTTACGCGCAGCGAATCGTTGTTGAGCCGGATGAGAAAGCTCTTGAACCCGGTTCGGCGCTGCATGTCGGCAGCCAGCACCCGCAGCACCTTGTCCAGCGAATCTTTGGAATGGGCCGAAGCCACGATCACCTGCACTTGGGCAATGGCATTGAGCGAATCGGGGGCGGCAACGAGTGAGTCGCGCAGTAGCGCAGATTGTTTGGCGACAGTGCCGTGCTGGTCAGCTGGCTTGTCCCGTTTATCACTAAAATAGAGCTTTTGCCGCACTACTGGCAACGGGAGCAGGGCCTCGGCCTCACTCCGTAATGGCCGGATCGACTGCTTGAGCAATGAATCTTGCAGTTCGCTAATAGTTACCCGGAACAGGTTGTCAGCTTCGCGCCGCAGCAGATAGGTTTTCTCCTGGTAGTTCTTTTGTAACCAAAAGACCTGAAGCACCAGCAACATAACGATGCTACTGGCAATAAGGGCCACTGGTAAAATATGTTTGTGTTGTTTGGACATGGATACAAATTAACAGGTTTTTGTTGGTCTGCGCACCCTTCATTAACCTACGTTAACCCTAAGTTTAGCTGCTTTAACGTAGGGTTTGGGCTGGGTAAGTTACTTTTGTTTCAATCTGTAAGTTGGGCCATTTTCCCAATTAGATAACTGGGCCGCCAAAGCGGCCAATCCCTCCACCTAATATGCATGCTTTAATTTATGAAAAACTTGATCGGATCGTTTTTGTTAATGCTAGTGGCCCATTGGGCTGCCGGCCAACAGTCTGAGGGCCACATCGTTTATGAATCCAAGGTCAATATGCACAAGATGCTGCCCAAGGAGCGCGAGGCCATGAAAAGCCAGATCCCCGAGTTCAGGACGGTCAAAAACGAGCTGTATTTCACCGCCACCGAGTCGCTCTACCAACCTTATGTGGACGAAGAGGAGGATGCCGCCGCTGGTGGTGGTGGTGGCATGATGATGCGCATGGGCGGGGCAGGCAAGACCCACCTCAACTTTGCCAACACTGCCCGCACCGAGCAGCGTGAGATAATGGGCAAGGAATACCTGATCTCGGACACGCTGCGCACCCTCCCCTGGAAATTCAGTGAGGAGACCAAGCAGATCAAGGGCTACACTTGCAAAAAAGCCACCATGACTGCCCAAGAAAGGAACCGGCCCCAGAACATCACCGCGTGGTACACCGACGCGATATTTGTCACCGCTGGCCCTGACCGGTTTCATGGGCTGCCCGGGCTGGTGCTGGCCGTGGACATCAACGATGGGGAAATTGCCATTGCCCCGTTGGAAATCCAGTTGAAGCCGCTGAAGAAGAATGACATCAAAGTTCCCACCTCGGGCAAAAAAGTGAACGATACCGAATTTCGGGAGGCGATGAGAGAACAGTTCAAGAACATGGGAGGTGGGCAAGGCGGACAGGGACAGGTCATCATTCGCAATTGATCACCCACTTATTTTGAGGTTGGGGAACATTGGCCTCTGGCCCGCACTGTCAAATTAAAATTGCCCTTTTCGTGGTTTAGGCCACCAAAAGGGCAATTTGTTGTGATTGCGCAGGATTATATCTTCACTCAAACTCGCTAGCCCTGCCGCCCATTGCGCCGTGGAGACCCGCCAATGTGGAGTTCCCCAATGATCAACGGGGGGTTGAACTGGCCAGAAACCCAGCCAAAAAAGTTTGCAGTTCGGCTGGTTTTTGGTAGCCAGGTATGACGGATATCCGCCCTTTATCGACATAGGCCACACTTGGATAATTACTAATTTTGAGTACCGAATTGGCCAATTCACGACAAGTCATTTCGCGCCCTTCAAACAGCACTTTTTTATCGCTTTCGGCATCAATGCGCAGGGCCACAAAATTTTCGCCCACATATTGGATCACGGCAGGATTGGAAAAAGTGGTTTCCTCCATTTTTTTGCACCATCCGCACCAATTGGTGTAAACCTCGATCATCAATGGCTTGCCCTGTCGATCGGCAATGGCAGCGGCATTGTCCAAAGCGGCCCATTGGATATGCGGCACATGGGGATAGGCCGTGGCCGAGTTCGTGCTGCGGGCAATGGATGACAAAATAAGAACCAATAAAATAGCCAATGAAGCAAAAGATTTTGCTGATACTCCGGGGAGCGGCTCCGCTTGCTGGTGATGTAAGTGTTTTGTCATTTTTACGCTTTTTGCTAGAAATATATCAGGGTGCACAATGTTATGCACATCAATAACTGTTCACAAAATACAATTAGCAAGGATAAGGCCAAAAATGACAATGGCTTATAATGCCCCAATCTTAATTGTCTTCATCATGCTCTCGGCCGTGGATTTCCACTTTGAGCGCAATGAATAGGGGCTGGTGAAATTAAACACGTACACTTTTTCATTGTGGACGGTGTACTGAATATGGGTATAAGAGGAGCGGGCTTTCATTTGTAAGGATTCCTTTTGATCTGGCCTAACCACGGCCGAGAATTCAAAGACGATGAACTTTTTGCCGTTGATGGTCTCGATGGCCTCACGCTCAAACTTGACCTCGGTGTACATTTTATTGATGCTGGATTTATAGAAACTTTTGAGGATCTCCAAATCATCGGCTTGCCATTGCGTGGCTGTGACATTGAGGCCGAAATCCACTTCGCCCACTGGGTTGGTGTACATGGCCACCGGTTTGCGGTAAGTAAAATAACGCTCCGCTATTTCATTGTCGGTCATGACGCGGAAGTCCTTGGGCAAATTGATCGACACATGGTCGTTCAATTTGACCTTCGATAACTTTGGCTCTTCTTGGCCAAAGGCGGTAATCAGCAACAGTAAGGGCAAGCAAGCGATTTTACGCAGAAGAGTGGTCATGTGGTGGATCTTTGAAAAACAATATGGGGAATGTTTTTTTATGTTCAAAAGTCTTACCGAAAATATCGTGCCCTAGTCGGTGGCCAACCAGCCCGCTTGCTTTAAATTGCGCCACTGGCTTGCCAAAGTTGCCAATCCAGATGTAACCATATACAATGACCAAAAAGCAGAAAGCCAAGTCCATTGCCGAAATATTGGAGGCGCTGTTTCCTGAAACGCCGATTCCGCTGGCCCATTCTGATGCCTATACGCTCTTGATCGCGGTGCTGCTGTCGGCCCAATGCACCGATGAACGCGTGAACAAAATCACGCCGCTGCTGTTTGCCCGCGCCCACACCCCACAGGCGATGGTACAGTTGACGGTGGCGGAGATCCGCGAGATCATCAAACCCTGTGGGCTATCGCCGCGCAAGTCGCAGGCCATTTATGATTTATCGCACATCCTGATCAATCAATACCAAGCCCAAGTGCCCGAAGATTTTGCTGCCCTGGAAAGCTTGCCCGGCGTGGGCCACAAAACCGCTTCGGTGGTGATGTCGCAGTGGTTTGGCCACGCTGCTTTCCCAGTTGATACCCACATCCACCGCTTGGCCCAGCGCTGGGGCCTGACCAGCGGAAAAAATGTGGAACAGACAGAGGCCGATTTGAAAAAACTGTTCCCCAAGCACATTTGGAACAAGCTCCACCTCCAGATCATTTTCTTTGGCCGCCAATATTGCCCTGCCCGGGGCCACCAACCCGATCAGTGCCCCATCTGTGCCAAATTTGGGGTGCCATTGACCGCCCCGGCCCTTAAATCAGGGAAATCGTGAGCAATGCCCGCCAATAGATGTTCGCCACTTTATTGGCAGGCCCGCAAGCGATCGGATGGTTCGTTCTTGTCCCAAAGCCAGTTTAATCTTGGCCTCACACGTGTTTCTGGCCCGAATTTCAATTTCTCGTTTTAAATTTGCGCAACGAATCCTGCGGCAATTCTCCCGACTTAATACTGACAATAAAATGAAAAAAATAACCAATCTGTTCAGCCTCGTTCTCCTCCTGTCTCTTTTTAGCTGTGGGATCAATGGTCACAACCAAGCCGAACTTCGCCCCGTCAATGAGGCCGACGACCGGATTTATGGTGATGTGGGCGGCCCAGCCCGCCAAACCCTCAACAAGTATGAGGACGATGCAACTGGCAAGACCCAAGAACGAGTGACGGCCATTCGGACGAAGTTGTTCCCCAAATAGACCGATTTTCAAGCCGAGGGCCCGCAAAATGGCCCAAATCCCAAACCAGTGAGCGACTTACCGTTCAGAGGTTTGGGGTTTTTTATGTGATTCTTTGACCATTTTATACATGGCCGCCATTTTACCCAAACCAATTGGGCAGCTTTCAGTCGGCCCGGCCCGTTATCTGCCGGGCGTTCGCCGCGTGGCTGGCGTGGCTAGTCGCTCTCCAGGACAAAAAAGCGCAGGTCGAACGGGTCGAGCACGGCCATTATTTCACGGAGAAAATGCTTGTTGTTGAGGGCAAAATTGAGGTAGTTGTCCGATCGCTCTTGTAGGCCACCGCTCGGGAAAATCCGATCCAACAGGGCCGTCAGTTGGTTGATTTCAACTTGGGCTTTTTGCTCTTGGGCTTTGCGGATGCGCTTCTCAATTTTGGCCGCGCTCCGAAGGGCCTTTTGTTTTTCGGCCGCCACTAGCCCCGCCAATGAATGATCCGCTTTTTCGGCCTTGGTGCTTATATGGTCAAATAAATCATTTAAACCTTGCGTTTGGGCCGTTAGCTCCAGCACTTCGCCCGTTCGCTGTTCGGTAAGGGTGCGTTTGAGGTGGGCCAAGTCGCTAAACAAGTCGGGGATACTCAGCCCGAGCTGGGCCATGCGCCCGCTCAACTGCGGGCTGAGCACCAGCGCACAGTTGCGGGGCAACAAAATGGGGTAAGGGATGGCAAAATGTTCGAACACCGGCTTCAACTGCAGCCAGTAGGCCAGTTCCCCGGGCCCGCCCGTATAGGCCAAATTGGGCAAAATCGTTTCTTGGTAAACCGGGCGGAGTACCACATTGGGGCTGAACCGCTCGGGCCATTGGGCCAGTTCGGCCAGTAGCTCTGCCTCAGAAAATTGGTGCTGGGTGTTCAGCACCTGATAAGTAGCGGGTTCCTGTCCCTTTTGTTCCCGTACTATCCGCTCCCGTGACTGGTCGTGGAGGTAAAACAAGTTGATTTCACGGGGGTGCACTTGGGCTGCATGGCCCAAGCTGGCCAACTGGGCCGAAGCTGCGTTCATGGCCGGGAAACTCGGCTGGTGGAGCAGTTCATCGCGCATGGCCCCGGCAAAGGCCCGTTTGAGTTCCCGGTCATCACCATCAATGACCACCAAACCTTCAGAGGCGTACAACTCGTTCACAATCATTCGGGTAGCCTCGGCCAAGGTGGTGCACTCGGTGTAGGCCCGCACAAAGAGGCTTTCCATCTCCGGCGTTTGCCGGATCACTTCGGCCAGCGAGTGGGGCACAAAACGACCCACGGCTCCCTTCTGCTCAGCATTCCACTGGTATTTTTTGCCAAACAAATTAAAATAGCTGATTTCCTCCGCATCGTGATCCTCGCTGGCCATCCAGTAAACCGGAATAAAATGATACGCTGGGTACAGTCGGCGCAAGCGCTTGGCGGCATTGATTACCGTAATTATTTTATAGTGAAAATACAGGGGGCCAGTAAAAATATTCAACTGGTGGCCCGTAGTGATGGTAAAGGTATTGGGCTGGAGCAGAAGCTCAAGTGCCAGTTGGGGTGGGTTGGGCAAATGGGCGTACTGGCGACAAAGTGCTCCGTACAAGGTTTCGCGGGCAGAAGGGGTGAAAACCTGCTTTTGGGCTATCTGGATCAAAAAATTTTCCGGCTGAGGCAAAAGGCCATAAAACGGGGCCAAATCAGGCTGTTGGCTGATATACTGATTAAAAAGCGGAGAGAATTTCCCAGTTTGCCGGAAGTCGATACAAGTGGTTTTCATAGGGCAAAAGAAGCGAAAAAATGCTAAGTTTGAACCTTATACTTAGCGGTAGCCAACCACGGTTAAGATTCTTTAACAGGCCAAAGGAGGAATTGTTTGACCCTTTTTCTTGTTCTCGATTGGTCAAATTCTTGGACCGCCCGCTAATTTTACTTTTTGTTTATTTTTCACGTACTTTATCAAATGAAGAAGCAATTCCTTTTGTCGGTCGCCACCTTGGGCATTTTAATGATCACTCACTCCGTTTGGGGCCAGTTGACCGAACCTCACGGGGGCGGGAGCAAAAAAGCCTCGGTCAGTGAACAAGTGGGGCTGACCAAAATCTCCATCGACTATGATCGGCCAGCCGTCAAAGGTCGCGAAGGCAAGGTGTGGGGCACCAATTTGGCCCACTTCGGCTTCGTGGATCAGGGTTTTGGCTCGAGCAAGGCGGCCCCGTGGCGGGCCGGGGCCAATGAAAATACCGTGTTTACCGTGAGCGAAGACGTTAAAATCGGGGGCAAAACCCTGCCAGCTGGCCAATATGGCCTGTTTATGGCGCTGTCCGAAAGCGAAGTGACGGTGATTTTTTCCAAAGATTACCGAGCTTGGGGCAGCTATTTTTATGACCCAGCCAGGGACGCGCTGCGCGTCACGACCAAGCCGATGAAAGTGGAAACCAGCCAAGAATTTTTGCGCTACGAATTTGTTGACCAAACTGAAACCTCGACAACGGTGCTCTTGGCTTGGGAAAAATGGCGCATTCCTTTTAAAATCGAGGTGGACGTGGTGAACGGGGTCATCAATTCCATGCGCGAAGAATTGAAGGGCGACAGAGGTTTTAGCTCGCTCGCTTGGCAGCAGGCGGCCAATTATTGCCTCCAACACAACACCAACTTGGAAGAGGCCCTCACTTGGGCCGAGGGGGCCATCTCCATGCCGTACCTTGGGGAGAAAAAATTTGGCACGCTCTCCACCAAAGCTGCGGTATTGACCAAGCTGGGGCGGCAATCAGAGGCCGATGCCGTCATGAGAGAAGCACTGCCCTTGGGCCAGATGATGGAGGTGCACGGGTATGCCCGGCAATTACTGGGGGAAAAAAAGCCCAAAGAAGCCTTGGAAATTTTCAAACTGAATGCCCAAAAGCACCCCAGCGATCCCGTGGCCACCGTTGGGCTGACAAGGGGCTACTCCGCGCTTGGCGATTATAAAACTGCCCTAAAAATGGCCAAATTGGCCCTAACACAAAAGCCCGATGAGCAAAGCAAAAAGAACATTGAGGCGATGATCCAAAAATTGTCCGAAAACAAAGACGTGAACTAATCATCCTCAAATCATTGAAAAGGGGGAAAGGGGTTGTGATCTTGCCGGGTCGCGGGCCATTTCCCCCCTTTTGTGTTGATTGGGCCGCCAGTTGGCCCCCACGTCTTCTGGTTCGTTCACTCGCGCCCAACCTGCGCTGGCTGAAACTGTTTGCCCCCGTTCCGCGCAAGTGGTTCGTGTTTAGCCATTGTTTAGGGAGCGATGGATCGGCTCAGGCAAACCACCCAAACCGAGTATCAAATGTTCGATGATGTCCTTGCCCCGTGGCTGTCTCAGCGCTG
>JAYUVL010000277.1:0-2044 GCA_043754075.1 Cytophagales bacterium
CCGCAATGAACTGGCGGCAAGCCAGCCCCGGATCGGTGGGCTTCATGAAGTTTTCGCCCACCAAAAAGCCCCGGTAGCCGGCAGCCCACAACTGGGCCACGTCTTCGGCCCGACTGAGGCCGCTTTCGGAAATTTTGGCAAAATTGGCGGGGATCTGCTCGGCCAGCTCGAGCGATATGGCCAAACTGACTTCAAAATTTTTCAAATTGCGGTTGTTCACCCCCACCACATCCACATAAGGGTTGAGCGAATGTTGCAGTTCGGGCAAATCATGTACTTCCAGCAGTACTTCCAGCCCCAGTGAATGGGCAAATTGGCCCAATTGCCGCACTTCGGCCGGACTCAGGTTGGCGGCGATGAGCAGGATGACATCGGCCCCCCAGGCGCGGGCCTCCAAGATCTGGAACTCATCGACCACGAAATCTTTGCGCAGAAGGGGCACTGCCACCAGTGGGCGCACCGCGAGCAGATCTTCGGCCTGGCCCCCAAAAAACCGGTGGTCGGTCAGGACGGACAAAGCGGCCGCCCCGGCCATTTCATAAGCGGGCCCCACCACGCTGGACAGGGCCGCCCCGTTGATCACCCCTTTGGAGGGCGATTGGCGCTTGAACTCCGCCACAATGCCGGGGGGGCGGGCACCCAGCGCCCGTTGGAACGAGGTGCGGGGGCGGGCAAAAAAGGGCATTCGCTCCAACTGACCCACGGGGACGGCCGCTTTCCGCTCGGCCACCTCTTTGCGCTTGTGGGCGATGATCTGGTCTAGGATGTTCATCAAGGGTTATTTCTGGTAGATCGGCAATTTGACCACTCGAGCCGGGATGGCCTTGCCCCGGATATTGACATAGATCGTCGTGCCCGGTTTGGCATAAGCCGTTTGCACATAGCCCATCCCGATGCCTTTGTTCATTGAGGGGGACTGCGTGCCGGATGTCACCTCACCGATCACTTCGCCAGTGGCATTGGCCAACTGGTAATGGGCGCGGGGAATTCCCCGCTCGAGCATTTCGAAGCCCACCAGTTTGCGGCTCACCCCTTGTTCTTTTTGCGCCAGAAATAGGGGGGAACTGGTAAATTCTTTGGTAAATTTAGTGATCCAGCCCAGCCCAGCCTCAATGGGGGACGTGGTGTCGGTGATGTCGTTGCCATAGAGGCAATAGCCCATTTCCAGGCGCAGGGTGTCCCGAGCCGCCAGCCCAACTGGTTTGATGCCTTGGGGCGCACCCGCCTCGAAAATCCGGTGCCAAACTTCCTCGGCATGGGCATTGTCCACATAGATTTCAAATCCTCCCGCTCCCGTGTAGCCAGTGGCTGATACCACCACGCCATCGATCCCGGCGAATTTGCCGATTTGAAAAGTATAATAAGGCATGGCCGCCAGATCGATTTCGGTCAATGGCTGGAGCGCGGCAGTGGCTTGGGGGCCTTGCACCGCCAGCAGGGATGTCCGGTCAGAAATATTTTCCATCGGCACGCCGTCAGGGTTATTTTGGGCAATCCAATCCCAATCTTTGTCAATATTGGAGGCATTTACGACCAGCAGATATTCTTCTCCATGAATGCGATAGACCAGTAAATCGTCGACAATCCCCCCCGTGCCGTTGGGCAAACAAGAATACTGCACCTTGCCATCGGTCAGCAGGGCGGCGTCGTTGGTGGTGAGCCGCTGGATGAGGGCCAGCGCCTGCGGCCCCCGGAGCATAAATTCCCCCATGTGCGATACATCAAAAACGCCCACTCCTGATCGGACAGTGTTGTGCTCTTCAATGTCAGAGGTGTAGCGCAACGGCATGGAATAGCCCGCGAACGGGACAATTTTTGCCCCAAGCTGCTCGTGGATAGGGTAGAGGGCGGTTTTTTTAGAAATCATAAAAAAAGTGTATCATTGTGGGTTAACACAAAACTACACTAACTTATCAATTCTTTGAAGTTTGTTTCCGTGCTTGGTGAAGTTTGAGATGGTTTGGTCCAATTAGCGTGGAAAGGGATTGAGGTCTTACTTCGGTCAATTTTCCCTTGTCAATAGATGCTTGTTCTTAGGCAAGTG
>JAYUVL010000278.1:0-9291 GCA_043754075.1 Cytophagales bacterium
AGCACGTGCTCGGAGGGGAACACGATCCAGTACTCGCGCACGCCGCACTCCTCGTAAAGAGCATATTTGATCTGCATCTCTTTCTTGGAGTTGCCCGGCGAGAGGATTTCCACCACCAGGTCGGGCGCGCCAATGCCGCCCTGGGCATCGATCTTGCCCTTGTCGCAAATCACGCACAGGTCCGGCTGCACCACGGTGTAAACGTCGGCGTTGGCCCGGCTGGACTTGGCCTTGTCCACCAGCCGCACGTCAAAGGGGGCTGTATAAGCCAGACAGTTGCCTTTGTTAAAAGCATTAAAGAATAGCCCGATCAGGCGGTAAGATACCCGTTGATGCCTTTCAGTCGGCGCGGGCGACATCTTAAAAATCTTGCCCTTGATCAGCTCCACGCGCTCCTCAAATCGCCAGAGCAGGTAGTCGGCGTAGCTGTACACGCCCTCCAGATCCAACTGGGAGAGGCTGGTGATCGTTTTTTGCACGGTTTCCTGTGTTTCCATGGGAGAAAGGTACAAAATTTTGGGCGGCTAACCAAGCCGGGAGCGGGTTTTCCCCCGCCAGTATCCGTGTCCCTACCGGCGGTCTTGGTGGGAAAATCCCCCCGTTTTTGTTATTTTTGGCAAAACAACACTCGGTTGCACTCTGCTATCTACTATTGTTGGATCTGGCCCAAGTTCAATCCGGGACAGCCCAAGGCTACAGTGCCAAAAGTAGAGCGGGATGTCGCCGGCCCTGTCAACGCAGTGTGTCATTTTTTCCGTACCCATAAACCATCCGTCACATGCCACTCACCGACCTGGGCCTACCACCACACCAACTCATCCTCTCTGGGGGCAAGGGCGGAGTGGGCAAAACCACCTTCGCGGCCAGTTTGGCCCTGTGGCTCTCCCAGACCCGCCGAACGCTGGTCATTTCCACCGATCCGGCCCACTCGCTGGGCGACAGCCTGGGCCAGTCCCTCGCGGGCGGAGAGCCGGGAACCAACCAACCGGTGGCGGTGGAGGGCGCGCCTGGCCTGTTTGCGATGGAGATCAACGCCGAGCTGGCCCTGACCGAGTTCAAGGCCCGCCACCGCGCCGAGCTGGAAAAATTGTTTGATACCTCCACCTACATGGACGGGGAGGACCTGAACGCTATGCTGGCCCTGCCCATCCCGGGCATTGACGAGGTAATGGGCTTCAAGGTGATCACCGATCTGATGGCCCAAGGCCAGTTTGATTGCTACGTGGTGGACACCGCACCCACGGGCCACGCCCTGCGCCTGCTCTCCCTGCCCGAACTGCTGGATCAATGGGTGAAAACCTTGGCCCAAATGCGCTGGAAATACCGCACCGTCCAACAAACTTTCAAGGGCAAATATGCGCCCGACGATGCCGACGACCTGCTGCTCGAACTGAAAAAGACGGTGAGTCGCCTCCGAGCGCTGCTCACCGATCCGTTGCGCTGTGAGTTTGTGGTGGTGGCCAAGCCCGAGGCGATGGTGCTGGCCGAAACGGAACGCTTGCTGGCTTCGTTGGCCGAGCACCACATCCGCGTCGGCCATTTGGTGATGAACCAAGTCATGATGGATCAGTCCAATGACTTTTGCCGCCAAGTACGCCTAGGCCAAGCACCCTACTTGGCTTTGGCGCAGGCCAAGTTCCCCGACTTGGAGCTGGCCTTGGCTCCGCTTTTTGCCCAGGAAGTGCGTGGATTGGCCGATCTGCGGGCCTTTGCCCAAGGGTTGTTTGGCCAGTTCTAAAAACCTTTTCCTGTTTTGGGTATCAATCAGTGTCCAGCGCGGTCATTCAGGGGTAGGGCGAGAAATTTTCTTGGAAATTTGAAAAACTAAAAAATTAGTTATATATTTGGTGCAGTTAGTTAGACCGCTTATTTGTTCACCACTTCACTGATATGCAACAACTCACCCGCGCCGAAGAAGAAATCATGCAGCAGCTTTGGCACCTCCAAAAGGCCATGGTCAAGGAAATCATTGAGCGGCTGCCCGAACCCAAACCAGCTTACAATACCGTATCCACCATTGTGCGGATCTTGGAGTTCAAGGGTTTTGTGGGGCACAAAGCGTACGGCAAGACCCACGAATACTACCCGCTGGTCAGCAAGGACGATTACAGCAATAAGTTCTTGAACCAATTTCTGGGCAATTATTTTGGGGGTTCTTTCGAGAAAATGGTCTCCTTTTTTGTCAAAAAGAACGATGTCAACCTCAAAGAATTTGAAGAACTGATGAAATACCTCGAGAACGATCCCACGCTTCCCCAACCAAACGACGATGATCCTGATCCTCAAACACCTATTGCTTAGTTCGGCCTGCCTGTGGGTCTACTGGCTGCTCTATCGATTTGCGCTGCGCAACGATACGTTCTTTGGCCGCAACCGCGTCTTCCTGTTGGCCTCGGCGGTGCTGGCCCTGCTGGCCCCGCTGGTGGCCTTGGGGGTAGAACAATTGGCGGCGTTTTTAGCCCCCGCCGAGTCGGTCGTTGGCCCGGATGTGCTGCTGCTCCCCCTCCAAGTGGTGGGCAGTTCGGCCACCGAAAGCCAGTCCCCGATCACTTGGCCCGTTGTCGTTTTCGGGGTTTGGGCCCTGGGGGCCGGATGGGGATTGCTCCGGCTGGCCGTTGGCCTGTGGCGCACCGCCCGGCTGGTGATCGCCGCGCCCCCCGCCCAGCTCTCCCCCGCGCTCACCTTGCGGGCCTGCCGCAGTGGGGCCCGCCTTGTGGCCCAGCGGGACTTGCCCACTTTCTCCTTTTTCCACTATTTGGCTTGGAACGAAAGCCCCGGGCAGTCAGAGGTGGCCCAGCGCCAGATCTTGGCCCATGAGTTGGCCCATATCCGGGGGCGCCATACTTGGGATGTGATCGGTACCGAGATCCTCCGGGCCGTGCTCTGGTTCAACCCAGCGGCCCACTGGTATGCCGCCGCCCTCAAGGCCCAGCACGAGTTTTTGGCCGATGCCGAGGCAGTGCAAACCTGCGCCACCGTGGATGGGGCCCGGCCCGAAAGCTACATCCAGCTCATGGTGCGCACGGCCCTCCAGCAGTACTCGATTCCTTTGGTACATAGTTTTAACGATTCTCCCATCAAAACCCGGATTGCCATGTTACAGAAAAACCGCACTGCCTTTTGGAAAGGCAACCTCAAAACCATGTTGGCCCTCAGCGTGGCCACCGTAGCTGCCTTGGTCGTTGGCTGCACCAACTCACTGGATCGCCTCACCCGCGAGCGCAACCAGAACGAAGCCAACCGCAAAGAGTTGGCCGTAAGTTTCGCCAATGAACTGGAACAGATCGGGACCAAGTACGGCATTAAACCCAACGGTATTGGCTTTGAAGTAAAAGAAAAAGGGGGCAACCTGACGCTGACGCTGCTCCCGCAAGAGGCCGCCAAAGTGACCGATGCCAAAGATCTGGCCCGGATGGAGTTTTTGCTCAACCAAATAGCGGAGCAAAGCAACTGGAATTTGGCCAAGATCAAGCAAGAAAACGATCACGCCAACCGGCCCCAAGAAGGCGATGTCTTCACTGTGGTGGAGGAGGGCGCGATGCCCGTCGGTGGCTACGAGGCGTTCTACAAGTACATCAAGGCCAACCTCCAATACCCAGCGGCTGCCCGGCAGGCTGGCACCGAGGGCAAAGTGTATGTCGAGTTTATCATCCAGACCGACGGCACTATGGGCGATTTCAAAGTGCTAAAGGGCATTGGCCAAGGCTGTGACGAGGAGGCCGTGCGCGTCATGGCGGGCGCGCCCAAGTGGACCCCCGGCCGCCAGAAGGGCGTGGCCGTCAAACAGCGGATCGTGATGCCGATCTCGTTCAGGCTGGGCAATAGCCAACCCAACCACGGTATTATCTCAACCGGGGAAGACAAAGCAACCCAAGGGCTCACCGTGGAGGAAAGTGCCAGGCCGGAAGGTGGCTATGAGCAATTATACAAGTACTTGGCCGCCAACCTGCAATACCCCCCAGCCGCCCGGGAAGCCAAAGTGCAGGGCAAGGTATTTGTCGAGTTCATCGTCCAGACCGATGGTACCCTGACCGACTTTAAGGTGCGGAAAGGCATTGGCCAGGGCTGCGATGAGGAGGCAATGCGCATCATGGCGGGTGCGCCCAAGTGGATCCCCGGCCGCCAAGCCGGCAACGCTGTCAGACAGCAGATCGTGATGCCCATTTCTTTCAAACTGGATTAACCCCACTTTATCGACCAACTAGTCCGGCCGCCGAGTGCCCCAAGCCCGCCCGCATTTTGAATGTTGGTGGGCTTGGGGCATTTTTGTGGACTCAATTTTAGCCGAGACACCATGACCAGCCCTGATTTTGCCGATCTGATCGCCGCCGATCTCCAAGCCCACCTCGATACAGCCGAGCGGGTGCGGGCCGAGTTGCCAGCGATCATCGCGGAGTCGGCGGCCCTGGTGGTGAACACCCTGTTGGCCGGCCACAAAATCTTTTTCTTTGGCAATGGGGGGAGTGCGGCCGATGCGCAGCACTTGGCGGCGGAATTTACGGGGCGTTTTGTCAATGAACGGCGCGGGCTGCCCGCCATTGCCCTCACCACCGATACGTCGGCCCTCACCGCCATCGGCAACGACTACGGTTTTGCCCACTTGTTTGCCCGGCAGGTGGAAGCGCTGGCCCGCCCCGGCGATCTGCTGGTGGGCATCAGCACCAGCGGCAACAGCCCCAACGTGCTGCTGGCCCTCCAAAAAGGCCGGGAAATGGGGTGCAGTACCTTGGCCCTCACGGGCCGCGACGGTGGGCAGGCCTCGGCCGTGGCCGATCTCAATGTGATCGTGCCTTCCCTAGTGACGGCCCGCATCCAAGAGATGCACATCCTGATCGGGCACCTCTGGTGTGGGGCCGTAGATGCGGTTTTTATTGACAGATAAGTATTTCTACTTACTTTTTCGCCGTATTTCCACCATATCATTTTGAGTGCTTTTGGTCATTTAACATTCGGGTCGGGCATTGTACTTTTGCACATGGTTTAAAAAATCTATCGTTTATGGCGCCACTCTTCGTTTCTCAAGTACTTCCACAGCAGGATTTAGAACTCACCGAATGTGACTCTATGAGCGTTCACTCCCCGGGCGACATTCAACCTCATGGGGTGCTCATCGGGGTGCAAGAACCATCTCTGATCATCAACTACCTCAGCGATAACACCCAAAAACTGTTCAAGATTCCCTACAGCCAATTATTGGGCCGCGATTTGGCGAACCTTTTGGAGCCCAATGAGCTGGAAAAGCTGAAACGAAGCCTCGGTTCGCAAAACTTCAAAATGATCAACCCCCTCCGCCTGCTGGTGGGTGGCAAACCGTTTGATTTCGTGCTGCACCGCAACCAAGGCACTCTTTTCATGGAAGCAGAGCCGGTTCATGACCCGAGCACCAATACCTCCCAAGTTTATGGACCCATGGCCCAAGACGCCATGATGAAAATACTTTCGGCGGGCTCGGTCGAGAACTTGCTGCAAGTGGCCACCGACCAGATTCGGGCCATCTGTGGCTTTGATCGAGTAAAGCTGTACATGTTTGACGAGAATTATGATGGCCAGGTAATCGCTGAGTCCCGGGTGCCCGAAATGCCCTCGTTCTTGGGCTTGCACTTCCCTTCGTGGGAAATTCCGGCCAAGGTGCGCGACTTGTACATCAAGAACATGACCCGGTACATTCCCCACGTGTTCAATGTGCCCGCCAAAGTAATGGCCCTCAACAACGCCAGTACACAAGGCAAGCTGGACATGACCTATTCACTCTTGCGGTCTTGTCCCCAAGTGCATATCCAGTACCTGACCGATATGAATGTTGGCTCGTCCATGTCGTTCTCCATTGTGGTGGAAGGAAAATTGTGGGCCATGTTTGCCTGCCACAACCGGCGGCCCAAGGAAATCTCGTATGCCCATCGGCTCCTGTGCGAGCAAGTGGCGGCAGTATTCCCCGACGAGCTGATGTCCCGCGAGGAACCAGAGCGTTACCAAGCCAAGATCCAAGGCTTCCGCGACAATTTGATGGGCAGTGCCAAAGGGGCAAGCGATCTGGCCCAGGCCATGTCCGGCAACGCCACCGCTCTCTTGCAAATGATGAGCGCCGAAGGAGCCGCTATCTACACCAAGGGCAGTCTGCGCACCGTGGGCAAAACCCCGGCTGAGAGTGACGTCCGCTCCATGATCAAATTACTTTGCGATCCCTACAAGGGTTTGGTGTTCAAAAATGACCAGCGCGGGCTGCTTTACACTAATAATTTGACTCGCCTTTTTAAATTATCTTCTTTTGACTTACCTTTGGCCGAAAGGGTGAAAAGTGCTGCCAGTGGGGTTGTGGCAGTGCCCATTTCCCGTAATCGTGAAGATTATTTGCTCTGGTTCCGCCCCGAAGTGGTCCAAACAGCCACTTGGGCGGGCAATCCAGAGGAGAGCATTTTCCCGCAAAAACACCGCGAGACTCAATTAAACCCCAAAAAGTCATTTGAGGCGTGGAAGTCCAAAGTGGAAAACACAGCTACCGCATGGAACACTTACGAAGTGGAAAATGCCTCTGCCCTGCGCGATGCCCTATTAAATCAATAAGTAGCCACCTTTCCAAGCATGTTCAACAAAGTATGGAGCTTTTCAAGGAGAAATATTTAACAATCACCTTAGAAGAAGGCAAACCAGCGATCAGCATGAACTGGGACGGTGATCCTACGCCTGATGAGTATAAAAAAGGGAATACAAGCCTTTTGGATCTCTTAGCGGATAAATCAGCCACCTATTTACTGCTCAATTACCGGAATATGTCTTCTTACCTGTCGCTCGACGATCAGGTCTGGACCATCCACCACTGGTTTCCCAAAGTGAAAGAAAACCAAGTGAGAAAGGTGGGCGTGGTCGTCCCCAAAAAGATGATGACCCAAATCGTGATCAAGTCCATATTTACGGGCATGACCATGGGGGAAATTGAGATCGCTTTTTTTGACAATATAGACGACCTGCGCCACTGGGCAAATTGACCAAGGGCCATCTGTACCGCTGCTCGGGCCAATTTGCATTGCACAACTGGCCGGAATGCGGTTGGTATCAAACCAATTATTTAGAACGGTTCTTGATTATTTTGCTATATTTGGTCTTGGAACGCCACGACTAGCACCAAACTGGGATTACCAAGGTTGGTGCTGGCTGGGGCCAAGACCTTTTTACTTGCCCAAACATTCCATTTTAACACCTTGACAATGGTTGCATTGCGCCTAAAAACCGAAACCAAGCCCTACCACGACTCGGTAGAGCAATTTGCCCATTCCAACAAGATCATGGATCATACGTTGAGTTTGGACCAATACCGCGAATTGATCATCAGCCAATACCAGTTGCACCAAGCTTTGGAAAATCAGATGGCCCAAGTGCTGTCGCCAGCCCAAAAAACGGAGCTAGCGTTTGACCAACGGCGCAAAATTGACTTTTTGGTTCAAGATATGACCTTGGTGGCTCCTGATGGCCTCCACGAAAATGCCGCCGAACTCGTGGCCCAGTACCAGATCACCGATTTGTATGATGCGCTCGGGGCGATGTACGTGCTCGAGGGCTCCACACTGGGCGGGGCCGTGATCCGCCGCGAACTGGCCAAAAATCCCAATATTGCCAACCAAGTAGCTGATTTTCATTACTATGGCTGCTATGGCCCCCTGATCGGTGAGCGGTGGAAAAACTTCCTCGGTGTGCTCAATGCCTGGGCCGATACCGACGAAAAACAAGATGCCGTGGTGCAGAAGGCCAAGGACACTTTTAAACTGTTTGAACTCTTGCTGGCCCAGCGGCAGGCAGTAGAGGTTTAAACGCAAAAACGCCGGCTCACCCAAACCAGTGCCCCAACTGCTCAACGGTTGGGGCACTGCTTTTTTTGGTACTTGAGCCCAGTCAAAATTTCCGGGGCTGGAAAAGTGGCTGTTTCTCACCAGATCAGGCCAGCAGCCAGTTCAACAAGTGAAGCCAAGCCTTTTTGGGCCAATTTCCCCCGCAATTTTTTATTTTCCATTGGATTTAGTTATTTTACGTGCCATAGTCATTTTTTGCTTTCGACAAGCCTTTATTGGTCAATTCAGAATGAGTGGGACTGATTCAGATAAGTTTAAGACGACAAACTAAAAAATTGCTGGTAAGATCTAAAACGAACCTTATGCTGCCTCCGATTAATAATTTTCCCGTCAATTGGATTGACGGAATGAAGATTTCCAAAAAACATTTTGTTGAAACTGAAAATTTTTTCATAGATCACCTCCGCGATGGCTTGGCCACCGGGATCACCAATTTCAACTATGGGCTGCTCCCCACCGAATCGAACCAGCAGAAGTCTTTGGAGCTGTATGTTAACTGTGACTATACCCAGCAGATCAACGTACGGCTGGTCAACTGTCGGGCCATCACATCGAGCGGCTACCGGATCGAGATAGTGCGCAGCGACCGCATGGCCCTCAACACTTCTTACACCCAGATCCTGAGCCAGTACAACCTTCAGGCGGTCAAAGAAGATGTGCTCTACGTCACGGTGTCGGTCAATCCTTATGTGCGGGTGCCCATCGGCGAGCCGGCCCTTGAGGAAAATCCGCCGCGCCATCCCTTTTCGGGGCCAGAGTACAAACTCAACGTGGTGCCCTCCAGCCTGATCAACACCGCAGAGTTTGGGGCGTCCCATTTCATTATCGGCAAGATCATCTACGCGGCCGGCCAGCTCAGCCCCATCAACAATTATATCCCGGCCTGTACGTCGGTCAATAGTTTTCATGGGTTGATCAACTGGTTCTATAATTTCGCCAACCTATTGGGCGACATGGAGACCAACGCCCTGAAGATTGTCCAAAAGATCAAGACCAAGAGCCAAGAAAGCACCCTGACCAAAAGCATGACTTTTGTGATGGACAAAGTGTTGTTCAGTTTGGCCCAGGGCATTGTGTCCTTCAAATGGATGATCCCCCAGCAACCGCCCATCTACATGATCGAGTTCATGCTCAAGTTTGCCCAGACCATGCGCACCGCCCTGGGGTTCCTGACCGACAAAGAAAAGGAAGAACTGTTGGCCTACTTTGCCGAATGGTCCGGCCAGCCCTCGGGTGTGCTGGAAAACAAGCTCGATTCACTGCTCAACCTAAAGTATAACCACCTGGAAATTGCCCAGATCCTGGCCGTGGTGGATGAGTTTTTCAAGCCCATGTCCGAACTGTTTAGCAAAATGAGCCAGATCGATTTCATTGGCAAGCGTCGCGGTGGCAACGAAATTTTCATCATTGAATCTGAAGTGGCCGACACCAAGCCCGCCCCGCCCCCCCC
>JAYUVL010000279.1:0-3155 GCA_043754075.1 Cytophagales bacterium
TGATTGCCCACCTACTTTTGTGTAAAACAAATATTTACTTTTGCCTTCGGGATAGGATTGGGCATAATAATCCCATGTCGTTTTCTGTATTGATTCTTACTTTTTGAGAATAGTGAGCGCATGACCCCTTGAGATATATCAAGCGTGTAATCATCGTACCTCACCACTGACCTATTTTAGCCAGTATTCAAAAAATTATCCTTACAATGGGCTAAAAACTTTGTAGGGCACAGGGTCATCATTGAACCCTACCAGCGGGCAAAGCCGGGTTAAGTCATTCAAAGCCCACTGTTTCCATCAGGTCATCATTGAACCCTACCAGCGGGCAAAGCCCCTGTGAGCGGCTAAAAACTTTGTAGGGCACAGGGTCATCTCCCAGTTGAGCAAATCAGCCAAGGCGAACAAACCTATTGGCTGAGCATGGGCAACGGCTGCCACTTGTCACCATTATCGGCACCAAGCCATTGATAATCAGTTTCTTCTACTCGGGCCTGTGAGGGCCTGAAGCCAACGTAAGTGCCCCGATTGAGGAAAAAGAGCGCAGCGGCCAGCAGATCTTCGTTTTCATCGCCAAAATTTCGGGTGCGATCATCGGCTACCTCAAAAGTGGGTGGAATTCCTGCCGGAAAATTTTCGCCCCGGTCGTTCACCCCTTGAAAAATAATGGGCGAAAAGGTGTAGCCAGCTTCCTCCAACAAAGGAGCGCCAAAAAACTTCCCCACGCTCCGGGTGCCGATTATTTGCACGTTCATGAATGGGCGCAGGCCATTGACCAAAAACTCACTGGCCGAAGCTGAATTGCCCGAGAGCAGGAAAATGACCCGGCTCAGCCCCAGATTGACTGGTTTGGCCTCAAATTTTAGTTCCCGGTTTTGGCTAGTGTAGCGTTGATTGTACACATAGCGGGCAAAGGTGCGTCCCACTGCGCTGGATGGGGCGATCAACCCGGCCAAGTGTTGTGAAGTGCGGTCAAAGCCACCAGGGTTGTAGCGCAGGTCGACCACCAGTTCGTTCACAGCCCGGGCACGGAAAAACTGGAACAGCTCATCCAGCTCGACTTGTGAGGCAGTGGTGAAATTCTGATAGACAAAATAACCGACCGAGCGGCCCGCTACTTGTTTCACCTCGCGGTGGACTACCGACTTGAGGTTCACCGAACGTGGCACAATGCTCACTTCGCGGGTTTTGTCATCGGCCCCGGCCACCAGTAGCACCAAAGGGCCGACGAGCCGGGGGAAATTATTGGCTGATACTTCTTGGCCATTGACGCGCAAAATACGGTTGCCCCGCACCAGCCCCACCTCGGAAGCCGGCGAGTCGGGATAGACCAGCCCCACCCGGATTTCTTGCGCACGCCCGGCAGCGGGAATAAAACCGTAGGTGAGCGATTCGCCCGAGGTGAGTTGGCGGCGGGTGGCTCCATCGTCTTTTACCACATAGCTCCAACGATCGGCACTGAACCGCATCGCGTCCAGCAGTTTGGTGGGGGTTTCGTAGTTGAACGGCCGCACGCCAGCCGGGATCTGATCTTGCCACAAGTACACATCCTGCATTTGATCATATACGTAACGGTTAATGGTGCGGGTCTCATCGTTGAGGGGCAGGCCCGGCTCATCGGTAGGTTTGCAGGCCAGCAAAAATAGCAGGGCCCAGCCAAGACCTATACGGCTCAATTTTAACATAGGAAAATAGTTTGGGTGAAAACGGGTTGTGCGAGTGGATAGTTTTGGCTATTTGGCCAGCACTGCGTCCACTTGTTTGAGCAAATTGGCGGTGCCCAGTTCGTCCATGCTGCGCAAATCTTGGGAAAGCAATTTGAGTTGCTCGAGGGTCTCGGCTTGGAGGCCTAGCTCGTCCTGTTGCCCCGTGGCCACTTCGTTTTGTTTTTGAAGGGTTTCCAGCCGCCCCGCCACTTTGTTCACACGGGCCTGAGCCTTTTGGGCCTCCTTCATGGTTTGGAGCTTGGCCGCAATTTTTTGGTAATACTCCATCCGGATTTCAACCACTGCCAAGTTTTTCTGGCTCCCGGTCAATAAATTTAGGCCCGCCTGCACTGATCCGGGGTCCAAGCCCTCTACATAATCGTCGGCCAGAAAATAGGTGGCTCCGTCATTTGGGTTGGGCTGGTGTTTGTAAACGATGGCCGCAGCCGGATTTTGTTTGCGGTACAACTCTCCCCGCAGGTTATAGATTGCTTTGTACCCTTCCAGTAGATTTTGTTGCAGATCAGCCTTTATTTTTCGGTCTTGTTTTAAATATTCTTCATTTTGCTTGATTAAGTTGTCAAATTTCTGCTCGTCGATCAGCCGGCCGCTGTTGCCACTGACCTGGAACACCTCAAGGAATGACTGAAAATCAGTCAGGGCATAATCTTGGGCCAGCACCTCGATCCGTTTGTTGGCGGCATCGGTCACAGTGAGAATGGCTTTTTCATCGGCCCGAAAATGTTCAGCTCCAAAAAACCCCACTTTTTTCACCACTCCGCTCTCGTGATAGGCCAATTCGGCTTTGGTAATCTCACCCAGCATGATCACTTTTTCCCCGGCTTTGGTTTTGAGAATCAATTTATCATCGGTAAGAATGGCGGCTTGTGGGTTGACATTGAGGTAGTTGGCCACAAAAATACCGCCCGCCACCACGCCAAGGGCAAACATTCCCCAAGCTAAAAAGCCCGAGAGAACAAAGCCCAGTAAGACAAATGCCCCCGCTGCAATACCATAGGGCATGGCGCGTTTGAGCGGCGAGCGGTTATCGCGCAATTCATAAACAGCATTTTCCATCTGATATCAAGGTTGTTCATTGAATGAGGAAAGATAAACAAAAAATCGCAAAGGCAATCCATTTCCCCCTTCAATGCCTTGTTTAGTAGATGAATTAGTTGTTTTTGGTTCTCGTATTTTGAAATGACTTGTTTTCTGCCGGAGGCCTTGGGCAACGGTTAGCGCTCTGGTTTTTCTGAAATCCCACTTTGATGGGTTTCTCCACCACGTTTATTTGGGAATACTGCTGCTGGCCAAATAGATTTTCCAGCGAGGCAGCCTGTCCAAGCGTTTGTGGTAGTGCCGATCGGGAGTCAATACCGCTAAGATTTGGGCTAATAGATAGCCAAAATATCTTTTTTGCGGAGATATTAAAGAAAATCAGCGCGCGCCAGG